>JBGVCE010000364.1:0-5077 GCA_045226235.1 Anaerobutyricum sp. | reverse complement strand
TCCGGACTCTCTGTTTCCACATTTTCCGTCTCTTCCGTAACCCCTCCATCCAGATCTTCTTCATCCGAATAGGTAACTTTGGCGACACTTGCCACCGTCACATCAGAGTCGGTATCGATGTTCATCAGTTTGACACCGGATGTGCTTCTTCCGATGACAGAGATACCTTCCACCTTGATACGGATCACGATGCCTTCGGAGGTCATCATCATGATCTCCTCGTCCTCATTTACCGCCTTGGCCGAGATTACATTTCCTGTTTTCTCAGTGATTTTATAACAGCGCAGACCTTTTCCTCCACGATGCTGGGGGCTGAACTCCTCCATGGAAGTCCGCTTGCCCATACCGTATTCCGAGACAAAGAGCAGCTCTTTCCCCTCAGAACTGATCTGCATGGAAACCACCTCGTCGGAATCTCCCAGAGTGATACCGCGTACCCCCATGGAAACTCTTCCGATTTCACGGACATTATCACAATGGAAACGGATACACTGTCCCTCCTTGGTCACGATGAACACATCATCCTCAGCGGAAGCGACTTTAACCTCAATGAGCTCATCATCCTCCCGAAGGACGATAGCTGCCAGGCCTCCCTTACGGATGTTCTTGTATTCTGAGATTCTGGTTTTCTTAAAGACACCCTTGCGGGTAGTCATCAGGAAATAATCCTCATCATTGAAGACAGAGCCCATGGGAATGATGGCACTGATCTTCTCCCCCGGAGTAAGCTGAAGCAGATTTATAATATTCACGCCCCTGGCCGTTCTCCCGGATTCCGGAATCTCATAACCCTTCAGCCGGTATGCCCGGCCTTTGTTGGTAAAAAATGTAATATAATTATGGGTGTTTGTCATAAAGATATCCCGGATATAATCATTTTCGATCATATTCATGCCCCGGATACCCTTTCCTCCGCGGTTCTGACTCTGGAACTGATTCTCCTCCATCCGCTTAATATATCCAAGATTGGAAAATGTGATGATTACATCCTTTCTCGGTATCAGAGACTCATCCGACAGGTCCAGGGCATCCATCTCGATGCTGGTTCTCCTGTCATCCCCATACTTGTCCCGGATCTGGATCAGTTCCTCCTTGATGACACCCAGGAGTACCTTTTCATCTGCCAGGATCTCTTCCAGTCTCTTGATGCGGGTCTGAAGTTCATCGTACTCCGCCTGTAGTTTCTCCCTCTCCAGACCGGTCAGGGCACGCAGACGCATATCCACGATAGCCTGAGCCTGGGCTTCGGAAAAACCAAAGCGCTCCATCAGGTTGGTTCTGGCTTCCGCCACATTCTTGGATGCCCGGATGATGGCGATGACTTCATCGATTACATCCAGAGCTTTCAGAAGTCCTTCCAGGATATGGGCACGCTCTTTTGCCTTATTTAATTCATACCTGGTCCTTCTGGTGACCACATCCTTCTGGTGGTTCAGATAATGAACCAGCATCTGCTTAAGATTAAGCACTTTGGGCTGGTTATCCACCAGGGCCAGCATGATCACGCCGAAGGTATCCTGTAACTGGGTATGTTTAAAAAGCTGATTAAGCAGTACATTGACATTCACATCTTTCCGGGTCTCGATGCAGATCCGCATACCTTCCCGGTCAGACTCATCCCTAAGTTCGGTGATTCCATCAATCTTCTTCTCTTTCACCAGCTCGGCAATCTTCTCGATCAGCCTTGCCTTATTTACCATATAAGGAAGCTCAGTCACAACGATGCGCTGTTTTCCGTTGCTCATGGGTTCAATGTTGGTCACCGCACGAACCTTAATCTTGCCTCTGCCGGTACGGTAGGCTCTCTCGATCTCTTTGACTCCCAGGATGGCGGCTCCTGTCGGAAAATCCGGTCCCTTCACGATCTCCATCAGTTCTTCGATGTGGGTCTCCCGGTCCTCCTCCACCTTGTTATCGATGATCTTAACCACGCCATCGATGGTCTCCCTCAGGTTATGAGGGGGGATGTTGGTGGCCATACCCACGGCGATACCCTGAGCTCCGTTCACCATAAGATTCGGGAAACGGGAGGGAAGAACCGTCGGTTCCTTCTCCGTCTCATCGAAGTTCGGCATGAAATCTACGGTATCTTTATAGATATCAGCGGTCATCTCCATGGATATCTTAGAGAGTCTCGCCTCTGTATAACGCATAGCAGCAGCTCCGTCTCCATCGACAGAACCGAAATTCCCGTGACCGTCCACAAGGGGGTATCGGGTAGACCAGTCCTGGGCAAGATTCACCAGGGCTCCATAGATGGAACTATCTCCATGAGGATGATATTTACCCATGGTATCACCCACGATACGGGCACACTTTCTGTGAGGCTTATCCGGGCCGTTATTCAGTTCTATCATAGAATACAGGATTCGGCGCTGAACCGGTTTCAACCCATCTCTTACGTCCGGGAGTGCGCGGGATACGATAACACTCATGGCGTAATCAATGTAGGATGTCTCCATGGTATTTTTCAGATCCACTTCCTGAATTTTATCAAAAATAGTATTATCGTCCATTCTTTCCTCCTGCGACGAATGATTTCATCAGATATCCAGGTTCTTCACATACTGGGCATTTGCCTCGATGAACTCTCTTCTGGGTTCCACCCGGTCCCCCATAAGAGTATCAAAAGTGAGATCCAATTCAGAGACACTGTCTTCGTCCATGTTCACCCGAAGCAGAATCCTGCTCTCCGGATCCATGGTTGTCTCCCAGAGCTGGGATGCATCCATCTCTCCCAGTCCCTTATATCTCTGAATCTTATTATTCCCGTCCCTTCCGATCTCCGTAAGGATACGGTTCAGTTCCTCATCGCTGTAGGCATACCATACCTTTCTGGATTTCTCTATCTTATACAGCGGGGGCTGGGCAAGATAGACATAGCCCTGCCGGATCAGTTCCGGCATAAAGCGGTAGAGGAAGGTTAACAATAAGGTTGCGATATGGGCTCCGTCCACATCCGCATCCGTCATGATAATAATCTTATGGTACCTCAGTTTGGTAATATCAAAATCTTCGTGGATTCCGGTTCCGAATGCTGTGATCATGGCACGGATCTCGGCGTTGGCCAGGATCTTATCCAGCCGGGCTTTCTCCACGTTCAGGATCTTACCGCGAAGAGGAAGGATAGCCTGGGTGGCACGGCTCCTGGCGGTCTTGGCAGAGCCGCCGGCGGAGTCTCCCTCCACGATGTAGATCTCACAGTTGGCCGGATCCTTGTCGGAACAATCCGCCAGTTTCCCCGGCAGGCTCATCCCGTCCAGAGCGGACTTCCTGCGGGTGAGATCCCTGGCTTTCCTGGCGGCCTCCCTGGCCCTCTGGGCAAGGATGGCTTTCTCACAGATCAGCTTGGCCACGTTGGGGTTCTGCTCCAGGAAATAGGTAAGCTGCTCGCAGACCACGCTGTCCACAGCTCCTCTGGCTTCGGAGTTCCCCAGCTTCTGCTTGGTCTGCCCTTCAAACTGTGGATCCGGAATCTTGATGCTGATGATGGCCACCAGTCCTTCACGGATATCCTCCCCGGACAGATTCTGTTCATTTTCTTTTAGTAATTTATTATTTCTGGCATAGTCATTAAATGTCTTGGTAAGCGCACTTCGAAAACCTGCCAGGTGAGTCCCGCCCTCAGGGGTGGTTATATTATTGACGAAGCTGTAAACACCTTCGTTGTAGGAATCGTTATGCTGGAGGGCGACCTCCACATAGACGGACCCTTTCTGTCCCTCACAGTAGATGATCTCAGGGTACAGAACGGTTTTCTGCTTGTTCAGATACTGAACGTATTCTTTGATTCCTCCCTCATAATGGAAGGTCAGGGTCTGAGGGTGCTCCTCCCTTAAGTCGTAAAGGACGATCTTTAGTCCCTTGGTCAGGAAAGCCATCTCCCGAAGCCGGTGTTTCAGAACAGAAAAATCAAAAACCGTCTCCTCAAAGATTGTATCGTCAGGAAGGAAACGGACTTCCGTACCTCTTCTCTCGGTAGTACCCACCACTCTCAGGGGGTACATGACGTTTCCTCTTTCATATCTCTGGTTATAAATCTTTCCGTTATGGAAAATATTCACCTCAAGCCAGGTTGATAAGGCATTCACCACGGAAGCGCCGACGCCATGAAGGCCTCCGGATACCTTGTATCCCCCTCCGCCAAACTTACCTCCGGCATGAAGGATGGTAAATACCACCTCCACCGCAGGAATTCCTTTCTTCCGGTTGATTCCCACCGGAATACCGCGTCCGTTATCCCGCACTGTGATGGAATTATCCGCATTGATAAATACTTCCACCGTATCACAGAAACCGGCCAATGCCTCATCCACAGAATTATCTACAATCTCATACACCAAATGATGGAGTCCCTTGGAGGAAGTACTGCCGATATACATACCTGGTCTCTTTCTAACCGCTTCCAGACCTTCCAGGATCTGGATCTGATCCGCGCCGTATTCCTGGGGTGCAGAACTGTTTACTTCACTCATAAAATATATACCTCCATCGCCGGATTTCAGTCGAAATCCTCGAAAAATCTCTTTTTTGCAACATTTTCGTAACTTATATTATACCACAAAATGATAGGGTAATCCAATATATTTCAAAAGAAATTCCTTTAAAAACAACACAATAAAACTAAAATAACACTATAACAAATCGAAAATGTCCCGGTTCTCCGTGTGTACTGTCCCCCGTTCTACCCGGAGAATCCTGTCCAGGGTGATCCGCCCCTGCACAAACTCGTCCAGACCCGTGCATGAGATAATCGTCTGGATCCCGCTGATGGAATCCAGCAGATAATTCTGCCGGTTGTGGTCAAGTTCGGACAGGACATCATCGAGAAGCAGAACCGGTTTATCCCCGGTTATCTCTTCAATCAGGCGGATCTCCGATAGTTTTAACGACAGGGCGGCTGTTCTCTGCTGCCCCTGGGACCCATATCTGCGGATGTCCGTCCCATTTACCAGAAATCCCATGTCATCCCTGTGAGGCCCCACAGAAGTTGTTCCGGACTGGATGTCCCTCTCCCGCTGCTCAAACAGCTTGTCTCCAAACATGTAGGTCTCCACGCTGGGTTCATAGCGGACTT
>JBGVCE010000363.1:0-2159 GCA_045226235.1 Anaerobutyricum sp. | reverse complement strand
CGGATTTCATCGATCATGAGTACGACCATCTGGTCAATGAATCCTATGTGGAACTGAACCAGTCCAACGGTTTTGTCCGTATCGCAGCTTTTCTGACCCGGCAGGGCGGCAAGCCTTTCACCATGTCCGACACCAGTGAAACTGCTCTTTCCCTCCGTGCCGATGGAAGTGACTCTGAGACCACCTTCCACATGCTGGCTGACGCCCTGTGCAAAGACTATCCCAACTTTACATTTGCCCGGAGAGCCGCCTGGTTTGAGGAGGAAAGGTCCCAGATCGCCTCACAGTTCTGCGATGTACTCTATATCGACAGTTACTCCCATTGCAGGGCTTCCATATCTGTCCAATGCATCCCGGAGGGGGATGAGGCATATGTCCTGGTATCCCTGAATCTCCCGGAGGTTCCCGACAGGGAGGTGATGGCAGACATACAGGATAAATGTGACAAATTAACTCTGATGACCGCCGCTGCCTTCCGGGTGGAAGTAGTTCCAACAGAATGGTTTGACCTGGCGTCAGGAATCCAGAAAATCAGGGCATCCGTAAAGTATCCCTATGAGGAATTCAAAAATATGACGGAGGAGACTATTCTGGAAACCATATCTACTTCCCTGCAGATCTTCGCTTCCTATTACACGGATATCTGCCAGAACTATTATCCTGCATCAGATGACCTTCAGGATGAAGACCCACTGGCCGCAGCATTGGGATCTAAGCTGATTTACCGCAAGGCTGCCGATGTGCCGGATCCTCAGATTATTTATAAAGAAGGGACACCGTCCCCCACAGCTGATTTTGTACAACAGGCCCTGCAAAACTATGGCCGGGAAACGAATAACCAGGAAAGCGAGACGGTAGAAAGCATCCCGGAACAGAGGAAGGAAACCCCGCAGACCCCGCCCGCACCGCCCGTTTCTGTCGGATCCGGTTCTGCAAGAAAGGTCTCAAGAGATCCAGGGGTAGCTATGTCAGAGCACCCGGATCGTCAGGAGCAGGGCTTCCGTCTCTACCCGAAAAATACCCTTATCCGCGGGCCTTTAAAGACCGGTAAATACCATGAGGCCATCATCACTGCCGTGGGAATCATCGAGGGAAAAGACCGCAATATGATGAATCTGGATCCCATACCGGATATCCTGGAAGCCTACAGGAATTATGTGGATAGTGGAAAGATTCTTCATATCTCCTACCCGGATATCTGCGGGGACGGTTATGAAGGCTGGATTGAAGGAAAATACGGCGACCTGATCAGGGACGGTATCTTCAAAGAGTTTGCCAACCGCTGTGCAGCAGGCCGCTATGTGGTCATGATGGAAGAAGTGGATTTAAACTGGATGCATCTTTTCGGTGAAACTTCCGTACTGCTGCGTGAAAACCGCCGCCAGGGCACCAGCAGCGAGACAGCCATCACTCTGAAATACTCCAAAGAACCCTTCCGTCTTCCCTCCAATCTCTACATCGTAGCAACCTGTGATACTGTCACAGGGGAGGACACGATCTATGGAGCCATAGAGCAGGATTTCTTTATTAAGAGCATCGCTCCTGACAGTTCCATCCTGAAGGGGATCCGTGTGGAAGGCATCTCCCTGGAACGTCTGATGTCCACCATCAACATGAGACTCTCCTATTTTGTCGGGTCAAATTACCAACTGGGGGAAGGATTCTACCTGGCCAACCCGGACCCGGACCCCTTTGTATCCCTATCCAGAGTCTTCCGGGAACAGATCATACCTCTGATAGAAAAATGGCTGGATGATGATTATGAAAAGATAAGATACGTGCTGGGTGATAATGCCAAATCCCGTTCCGACACCATCTTCTTCGAAGAGATTCCTTTCCGGGCAGGCATGTTCAAAGGAAGCCTGCCGGACTCTTTTGATACGGAACGATGCATCTATCAGATTAATGAGAAGGCCTTCCAAAACCCAAGGAGTTACATTACTATTTACGAATAGTTTAATAATCCTACTTCATTTTTTAAATTTTTGTTAATAAAATATGTATAAGTTCATATTTTGCTCACATTCTTCTTTTATAATACATTTGGATTTAAAAGTTGTGATAAATGAATTGTGAATAATGTAATATTTTTACGGAGGTTTAAAAAATGAAATCAACAATCAAGAAACTATCGATCAGCCTTCTTCTTACTGTCTTTA
>JBGVCE010000362.1:0-3883 GCA_045226235.1 Anaerobutyricum sp. | reverse complement strand
GTCCTCCTTCGTCTCCCACTGTTCCAGGAGGAACAGTTCCGTATCGCTGTTACATGGATAATAATATCGATAACGAATACATCCCTTCTCCTCTTCACAAAGCTCCTGGATTCTGTTCTTATCCAGTTCCTGATAAAATCCTTCTCTGTCTTCTTTTGACTGACAATGATAACTTACTAATATCTGATACATTTTTCTCCTCCTAATGAAATGATCCTTTAAATGCGGCTGTAATTCTTCGGCTCGTAGATAACCGGGCCCTCCAGGCTCTCAATCAGATAACCCTTGTCCCGGAGTGTGTCTTCAATCTCATCAAGGATCTTCTCTGATCTGGCTTCCACCGTGTGAAAATGGTATCCGTTGGTTATATTTTTCAGGGGGGTGGATACTCCGCCTTCCATGTCACACAGGAAAGACTTTACATCCCGGACGGAACTGATGCCTAATGGTTTTCGTATGGTTCCGTATATCCTGTGATCCACATAGACATCCAGGATATGTCCTCCCAGCCCCACGATAGCCATCAGTTCATCCTCGGTCTGTTCATCCGTATGGAGAACTTTAAACACCCTGCGGCACTTATCTGCACGGAGCATGATATAGCCCTTGCTGGTGGCCATAAGGTCAGGGTACTCACTGCGAAGAATAGCGATATCGGTGACAATCACCTGCCGGCTCACCTGGAATCTCTCTGCCAGATAACTGCCTGATAATGGCTCCTTGCTGTCTTCCAATAACTCCAGTATCCGGTTTCTGCGTTCTTGTGTTCTCAGCTTGCCCAACTTATCACCTCCGTCATTTATGGTCTATATCTTTGCAATCACTACAATAACACAAAATAATCGACCTGACAAGACACCTGTTAAAAAAATTTTTTCATCCGTTTTAACATATGTTTCAGGTCAAAAAAAAGAGCTATGACAGGAATCATAGCTCAGAATATTATTGATTTTTCAGAATAGATTTTGCAAATGCAGCAGCATCCGCCAGATCTATCTCGTTTGGTCTTCCCTTATGGATTCCTTTGAATTCTCCTCTACAGTGGAATTCACTGTGCTCCTTTCTATTTATTCCTGAGATATATTATTTGTCCAGTTCTGCAGCTACAGCAGCTTTTACTTCCTTCATATCCACTGTAGGCTCAAATCTTGCAAGCACCTTTCCTTCACGGTCCACCAGGAACTTTGTGAAATTCCATTTGATATATGCCTTGTCGCCAAAAGCTTTGTTATTCATATCGGCAAATTTGCTCAGTGCTGCATTCTTCAGGCCCTTGCCAAAGCCTGCAAATGGCTTTTCTGTAGAGAGGTAGGCAAAAAGAGGATCAGCATTCTCACCGTTTACATCAATTTTGGCAAACTGCGGGAACTCTGTCCCGAATTTCAGTGTACAGAACTCGTGGATCTCATCTTCTGTTCCCGGTGCCTGGTTTGCAAACTGATTGCATGGGAAGTCAAGAATCTCGAATCCTCTATCCTTGTATTCCTTATACATAGCCTCCAGGGGATCATAATGAGGAGTAAATCCACATCCTGTTGCCGTGTTGACGATCAGAAGCACCTTACCCTGGTATTCGGACAGGCTGACATCATTACCCTGCATATCTTTTACTGTAAAATCATAAACTGTACTCATATTATGTTACTCCTTTCTTATCTTTCTGATCTTAATTATCTCTCATTTGTTCTTTCGGTTTTCCAATAATTCATAGAGAAGCGTATAGAGCATCTGTGCCTTTTCCGGAGGCAGATCAATACATTCTGCAACCTTCCCGGGAATCTCTTTGGCTCTTTCCTGGAGTGCCCTGCCTTCTTCGGTGAGGGTAATAAGAACGATGCGGTCATCCTCCTGGCTGCGAGTTTTATCAATATATCCTGCCTGCTGCATCTTCTTCAGAAGAGGAGAAAGCGTCCCGTTATCCAGCATCAGCCGGCTGCAGATCTCACCCACAGTGATCCCATCCTTCTCCCACAGCACAAGGAAAACAAGATACTGGGTATAGGTAAGGCCCAGGGGCTTCAGCCATGGAGTGTAAAGACTGATCACGCTTCTGGAGGCCGCATATAACGGAAAGCACATCTGATTCGACAGCTTCATAGCTTCATGATAATCATAATTCATACCGCATTCCCTCCTCCATTTATGTTTGATGCAATTATGTTTTATCAAATATATTTGATTATGTCAATAAAAAATATAAAAAAAAGATAGTTTTCTTTAAAAATATCTATTCTTATGCAAAAATTACTCTTTCGATGATACCTCCACCCAGCAGACAGCTCTTATCATCGTAGAATACTGCGGATTGTCCGGGGGCAGCAAATCGAACCGGTTCTTCAAAAGATACTTTGATCCTGCCTTCTCCGGTTTTTTCCAGCAGTGCATACTGCCCGGAGTGGCGATACCTTACTTTAACCTGACAGCGGACTGCCTCCCCTTCCTTTGGTTCAGGGATACTCATAAAATTCAGGTCTTTACATAAGATTGCTTTGCAGTAGGTCTGTTCATAACCGCTTAGTACGATCTCATTTCGGTCAGCACGTATTTCCTTTATGTACATGGGATGGCCGAAAGCCACACCAAGACCTTTACGCTGTCCCACTGTATAATGGATGATGCCTTTATGCCTGCCAAGAATATTGCCTGCCTCATCCACATAATTGCCTTCCCCTGGTATCGAACCCTCTTCATGATCCCTGATAAAATCCGCATAGTTTCCATCGGTCACGAAGCAGATTTCCTGAGAATCAGGCTTTGAAGCCACTTGAATCCCTGCTTCCTCAGCGATCTTTCTGACCTCCTGCTTGGAGTAGTCTCCCAGGGGCATGAGGGTTCTGGCCAGCTGATCCTGGGTAAGCCGGTAAAGCATATATGTCTGATCCTTCTCGTAATGAGAAGCCTGCTGTACAGTATATCTCCCGTTCTCAAGCTTCACCACGGAAGCATAGTGTCCTGTGGCTACGTAATCGGCCCCCAATACATTTGCATGATAAAGCAATCGATCCCATTTTATCTCCCGGTTACATATCACACAGGGGTTTGGCGTCCTGCCGTGAAGATAGTCCTGGACGAATGGATTTACAACCTTGTTCTCAAAATCAGATACGCAGTTAAAAGCATAATAAGGGATCCCTATGGTCCGTGCTGTCTGTCTGGCATCATCAATCTCACAGCACCGGCTTTCCTGTCCCTCCACACCGGCCCAGGTACGCAGTGTGACGCCTACTACATCATATCCTTTTTGTTTAAGAAGATAGGCGGCTACCGCACTATCGACTCCTCCTGACATCCCAACGATTACTTTTTTCATTTAAATAAACACCCCATTTTATTTTAGCTGCTATACGGCAGCGAACTACAATCTCCACATACCTGGAGACAATGACTTAAAATTCATTTGATATTATGGTAGCCATCATACTCTTCCAGGAATCCTGTTGCAAAGCCTAAGCCGCTGCTTTCCTTATCGCAGACAATTGACCACTTGTTGATGATCTCTTCGGTAGTCAGTCCGTCTTTTTCGAAGCTCTCCAGCTGAGCATAGTTTTCCTCAGATTTAAAGAGCATCTCCTCTGTCTGCCCGTATCTTATAGTACTTCTGCTATTTCTAAATGCTCTCGACCCGTTCTCATCCCGTCCCTGCAGCACATACAGGGTATCTCCGGCATCGTTCGCCTTTGCGAGATCATATCCCAGTGAATCTTTCTGATATACCGCAAGTTCTGCGATCAGTCCTCCTCCTTCCGTGACTGCTCTTGTAGCACGGTTGAAGCAAACCACCAGTTTCAAAGACCCGAATTCGGTACAGAAATTGAAGTCTCCCGTAGAGTCCATGAATCCGGCAATCGGACCGTGGCCATCATACTCGGGAGCGACGGCATTG
>JBGVCE010000361.1:0-15087 GCA_045226235.1 Anaerobutyricum sp. | reverse complement strand
ATATCATTGCCATAACCTAAGCGAAGAAGAAGCAATGTGGTGTAAAACGAACCAAGGTTTGCAAATAAGAAAAGTAAATGGTGTATGGAGAGCTGACTGGCCTGATACAGAATCCTACACCATTGGTCCGGCAAGTATTTCATGGATTATGTGGCACATTATATACTGGTGGAAAAAGGTTTTATCTGCTTCAAAAGAGAATAAAATCATAACCAAGGAAGATGTAATTTGGCCGGGAAGCGTGAAATTGGCAATAGATGAAATTGGGAAATGCCATAGAGAAGATTAAAATAGTTCATAATATAAAGGCGATGAAACATGAATCTACTAAAATGCTGTGGAGGATTAATATTATGATAGGAAACTTCCCAGAAATTAAAACGATAAAACTAAAATTAAATGATATAAATGTCAATTGCTATACAGCTGGAGAATCTGGTTCTCCTGTGATACTTTTGCATGGTGCAGGAGTTGATTCAGCAAATATATCTTGGAGTGAGGTATTAGGTCCTTTATCAAAAAATCACCGTGTATTTGCTCCTGACCTTCCTGGGTATGGAGAAAGTGATAAACCTAATGTGGAATATTCACTTTCCTTTTACATTGATATATTGAATCAAATAATAGATCGTCTTCACCTTGAGAAGGCTAACTTGGTTGGACTATCTTTAGGTGGAGGAATCTCTCTTGGGTATACGCTCGAATATCCAGCTCGAGTAGAAAAGCTAGTATTAGTAGGTGCGTGGGGGCTATTTAGTAAACTTCCTTATCATCTTCTCACTTATTGGTATACACAATCATTCCTCAATGAACTTTCGTATAAATGGTCAAGTAAAAGCAGAAGATTTGTGAAGTGGACGCTGCTAAATAGTTTATTTGGAAATCCTAATAATGTATCAGAAGAACTTGTAGATGAAATTTATGGATTTTTACAAGCACCACATGCTGGTAAAGCATTTATGTCATTCCAGAGAAGTGAGATTACACGCACAGGACTTAGAACTAAGTTGGCAGAAAATCTATCTGAAATTAAAAAACGGACATTAATCGTTCATGGGTCAAAAGATACCTCAGTTCCTATTAAACATGCGTTTGAAGCACATGAGGCTATGAAGGCTTCCGAGCTGTATGTAATGGAAGGGTGTAAACATTGGC
Organism: Anaerobutyricum sp.; assembly: GCA_045226235.1. Lineage (GTDB taxonomy): Bacteria > Bacillota > Clostridia > Lachnospirales > Lachnospiraceae > Anaerobutyricum. Next base: position 13,932 of record JBGVCE010000361.1, on the reverse strand, counting down.
CACAGAAAGAGAGACCGGAAGAGTTTACCCGAGTTATTACAACATTTCTAGGGAAAGAATAAAGTAAAAATATGTACTTGAACAGGAGCTATAAAGGCTGATATTTGACCTGCTTGCAGACGGAAAAGAGCTTGCCAGCGAGGACATTGTAAAAGCCGCAGCCGAAGCCGGAATATCCGAAAGGACGGTACAGAACGCCAAGCGCAACATGGGCGGCATTTTAGGCGCAAGGCGTGTCGGCGGTCAATGGTACAACTTCATCAAGAAGAAGCAGCCACCCGAACCCGCAAGCTGAAAGTGCAAAACGCAGACCCTTTGCGCTTTGCGTTTTCGCACTTTCACGATAATTTGCGTCAATAACTCAAAAAAGCACTTAACAAAATGCTTCATGTCGTATGACCCTGAGAATCCTTTCAGTTTCCGAACTGGAGTAAGAGAGATAGGAATCTGCCGGTTTTGTGATATTCAGTAGATTCTTTCCTTTTTCCGGACCAGACACCTGCTGCGAGAACTGTGGTATCCGATACGAGGACTCTGATACTGATTGAAATATAATGAGCCAGACTATTATAAAAAGCAAAATCGATTGCCCGGGCCGTGTTGTTTTATGCATGATACAGACCTCCCAGACTATCGGGTGCCGGCAAATATCATATAAGACGCATAGAAAAGAAGCATGATTACGCCTTCTTTCCGGTTGATGGATCGCTCTGTAATTGCAAAAAACATGGTTAGTGCAGTAATCAAAAGCAGAATGATCAGATCAAAGACCGAGGCTGCATTTACCCCTATAGGATGAATGACGGAAGATACACCCAGGATAAGAAGCATATTAAAAATGTTTGATCCAATAACATTTCCCACTGCAAGGCTGGCTTCTCCTTTTCGGGCAGCAACCACAGAGGTTACCAGTTCAGGCAAGGAAGTTCCTACAGCAACAATGGTCAGTCCGATCAGTGTTTCTGATACGCCAAAAGCAGAGGCGATGCTCCTGGCGCTCTCCACTACCATCTGTCCGCCTGCTATAATCATCAGGATTCCAACCAGAATGAAGACCATGCATTTCCACAAAGGCCTGGAAGGCGCCGAATCATCCTCCTCCGGATGACGGAGGGCCTGAAAAACCAGGACTAGCATATAGCCTAAAAAGATCAGGATAGCTAATGCCCCAATCCATCTGCTGACCATCCCAACCTTTGAAGACATATCGGAACCGACCCATTTTCCCGACAGAATAGATTTTCCACAAGCTGACAGCAGGATAAAAGCAGTTACTGCAAAAGAGAGGCTGCAGTCTCTTCGAACAGTGATCCTGTCAACGGGAAGAGGGGAAAAAAGGGCACAGGCTCCAAGGACAACCAGCAGATTAAAAATATTAGAACCCACAACATTTGACAGAGCAATCTCGTTAGAGTCTTTAAGAGCTGCCGAAGTGCTCACAGCCAGCTCCGGAGCCGAAGTACCCATGGCAACAATCGTAAGCCCTATTATAAGACCGGGAATGTGCAGAAATCTGGCAAAATCCGCACTTCCTTCCACAAACCAGTCTGCCCCTTTAATCAATGCAAAAAAACCTGCTGCTAAAACAATAATCGATACTAACATAATCTCCTCCTAACATATATTTTTGCAAGAAAAAAGAGACTTTTCCCTGCAAATAAATTACAGTAAAAAGTCTCACCACTTCGAACATATGCCGGAGAAAATCTATTCTCGTACTGACGACAAATGCTACATGCTCGTGCATGCAGGTTACTCCCTAATTACAGATTATTCAACAGCATCCGATATCAGATCGTATTCTTTTTGCGCCTGATCTGAAAACATAATTCCTTTTTGTAGCAATTCCTCGGCGGACCCAAGAATATTTACCGCATGATCTGCAATCCGTTCATAATCACCGATTATCTTCATGTATTCCGTTGCTTTTGCACTTTCATTTCCTCCTAGTTGTGTTGATGTCAGCTTTACGAGATATGTTCCCAGTACATCCTCCAAATGATCCGTTTCCTCTTCTGCTTCCCGGATTCGCACTGCAATCTCCTCATCATATCTGCAAATTGAACCAATACTATCCTTCAATGCTGACACGGCTATTCCCTGCAACATAACATTGCCTAAAGAATTTTACACACAAATTTGGACTTGACTCACAATAAATCATATGAAGCCTCCTTCTGCACCTTTGTATAAACCATTTCGCCTATCGGCTCAATGTAGATACTCGTCAATGTGTCACCCATGCAAGTACGCTGACACCTTTCCTCGTTATTGACCATGCTATCGCTTGATTGTAAATCCTGTGCTCTTTTTCTTGTAAATTCTACGTAAAGTCCCTATTTAAAAAAAGCGGCTCTCGGTTTATTACCAGAGGCCGCTACATATTTAATCATTTTTTCCAGTGTCTTTGCTTTCTTCCCTGCCTTGCAATGATCTCCTTAAACGTCTGCGGCTCATAGTCCTGCCAGATTCATTCAACTCAAAACGCAAAACTATTCAAAAAATGAATTTTTGCGTTTTAATGATCAAACTGTTTCCAAAGCCTGATCATTCAACAGGAAATCAAATAAATGCATCATCTGATAGCCGTTCTCCAGATTCGACAGCGGATTCCGGTCCATGGTTATCAAAATCTTCTTATATCCGTCATCCAGCAGACGAAAAGCCGATAATTCCCGTTCTTTTACATCTTCATCCTGTATAGTATATGATACTTGTATATAGTATCGCTTACCGCTGAGTTCTTTTGCGACAAAATCAATTTCTTTATTTCGATTTTTTCCGATGTCTACGATATATCCACGTCGTAGGAGCTCAAGATATACGAGGTTTTCAATAATGTGTGTAATCTCGATCTGCCTGTAATGGATGGCTGCATTACGAAGCCCCATATCAGCAGCATAATACTTATTTTGAGTCTTTAAATACTCCTTTCCCTTAATATCATAACGGTCAGCTCGATAAAAGAGAAAAGCATCACAAATATGACTCAGATATCTGCTGATGGTTTCATTATCCACCGACTTAAAGCCGTTGCTCTTCAACGTATTTGCAATTTTGTTAGTGGAGACATATGCTCCGATAGAAGAGCAAAGGAGTTCTATTAGCGCAATAAACAGTGCCTCATTGCGGATATCATAACGCTCTATCATATCCCTGGTAACCACTGTGTTTATCATCATATCCAGATAAGAACGTTTTTCCTGCTCCTCCGTTTCCCTGACAGCATAGGGAAGCCCTCCAAACTGCACGTATTCATCAAAGGCATCCATCTTATCTGTCTGCCGGTAAGCAAGAAATTCAGCAAACGACAGAGGAAATACCTTTATTTCTATCCCACGTCCGCGAAAGATGGTATTGATATCGTGGGACAGCAGCTTAGAATTGGAGCCGGTAATATATACATCCGTATTAAATTCAGCTTTGATTGAATTGACAACTTCCTCAAACCCATCCACAAGCTGAATCTCGTCCAAAAACACATAATACATCTCATCATCATGAATCGCTTCAGCTATGTAATGATAAAGCATATCTCCGTTTCTGAGTGCTTCCCATTTTTTCAGATCAAGAGACACTTTGATGATGTGATCCGATCGAACACCATCAGACAGAAGATACTCGTAGAACAATTCATTCAAAAGAACCGACTTTCCACATCTGCGGATGCCGGTAATAACTTTCACAATGTCCTTTTTTCGATATCGGATGAGCTTATTCAGAAGCTGTTCTCTCTTGATATACATACTCAAATCACCTCACTTCCTATAATATAAACGCAAAACTTCATATTTTCAAGAGTTTTGCGTTTTGACAAGATAACTAGAGAAGGATCATGGAATTCATTAGATTATTCCTGCGTTATTATTTCTTAAACTATTGAACAAAAAGAGAGCTTCACTGATGCTTATCGATTATTATAATCACTTGTTGCTTGTATAATCGCTTGTTGCTTGTTTTATTCAAGCGACAAGCGATTAAAGATAAGTATTTCCATCAATATCAGAATCGCGAAGGCATGATATTTCATCAAGCTAAAATGATTTCCATTTTCATACATCCTATAATATCTCCAGAATCTATCTGGAAGCATTTCCTTTGTCATCTCTGGTCTGCCTATTTTTTTCCCTTTTGCCTTTGCATTTGCCATGCCGGATTTAACTCGCTGCGAGATAATATCTCTCTCCATCTCTGCAAATACTCCCCACATCATCAACATTCCTTTAGTCATAGGATCGGGCTCTGCTGATCTGCAATCAACAATGAATGATCCTATGATCAATTGAAGTTTCTTTTCTTGCACAGTCTGAAGGATCTGACAAAGATGTCTGGTCGACCTGGTCAATCGGGATACCTCTGTGGTCGCTATGACGTCTCCAGGTTGAACAATCTCAAAAAGTATCTGGAGCTCTGCTCGATCGGCCTTTACACCGGACTCATACTCCCAATAAATATTTTTATCCTCTTTGACTCCCAACTTATGAAGTTCTCTTCTCTGCCTGTCGATATCATGTCGTTCCTCATTGATAGAACATCTGGCATACCCATATACATTGCTCATAAGATCCTCCTGTTCAGAAAAGGGGCAGTTGTATTTTCTGAACAATTTTCGCCCAGAACAGCCCCTTTTATTCTTGGTTTGTGGATAGTATTAACTGTTCACGAAAACAGATGGTTTTCTAAACACCATATTATTGTAAAGAAAGATCTTAACTTTACTTCCATAATATTTAATCATTTTCTTAGTCATAAAGGTATTTATTCCTGTATCATTTACACCGCCGCCCTGATCATTTTCATAAGGAAGGCTCGTTCTGTCTCCGGCAGCCTTTCCAGAACCTGCATCACTTCTTTATGGTCGGACTGAAGTTCCGGCGAAACGGGTTCCGTTGGAGGACCGGCGGTGCTATAACAGAGGTCATTTAAAGTGACCCCTATTGTTTCAGCAATCATTATCAGGATGTCAACCGTCAGATTGGGTTTCCTTCCATTTTCAATCCTGGAGATCAACGTTGGGTCTGCGCAGAGGGCTTCGGAAAGCTTCTCCTGGGACATCCCTATCAATTTTCTGTATCTTTGGATCTTCTTCCCCATCTCCCAATTGTTCAAAGGATTCATCTGCACCGCCGGTTCACCTCCTTTCAGGCTTTCTGCCCTGCTGATGGATTCATCATATCAGGTTCCCGCGCCTGAAAACAGGTCAGGATGTGCCGGTTTTATATTCCCTGTATTGCATAAAAACTAATGGTTATCGTGGAAATGAAGGCATTTTATTCAGGATTGTTCTCATATCGGTTAATAACTGGAAAATTATAGGACTAAAAACCGGTCAAAATATGCCGATTTGTTTGTGATTTAAGAAAAGATTTTTATACAAAAACTGACCCTTTACACCAGCTCATTCTGATGAAGAGGATCAGTTTTATAATCAGTATTCAATAAAAGGTATTCCCGTAGGATCTTAAGTCTAGATTGAGAGTGGCTCCAGATTTTTCTCTTTAAGATAACCATTGGCTGCTTCAATCCCGTCATTACTCTGGGCCCGGAGGATATGCTGGATTGCCTGGTGCCTGCGATCGTCCTCATCAAGCTGTAAATGCGCCCTTTTAAACAGCAGGACTGTGATCCAGTCAGGAAGCTGCAGGGCTAACGCCAGAGCCGTAACAAAATCGACACCGCCATACTTCCATGGCTCCTCCAGCCATCGCATCATTGTTCGCACAGAAGTATTCAGCTGTTCTGCCAGCTTTTCCTGGCTCACTTTCTTTTTCTTCATAAGCATGACTACTGCTTTTTGGAAAGTATCCGGGAAGCCTTTTTTATATCTGTACTTTGCGTCGATCTCATCGATCCCGTCTGTTTCCATGATATCTTCCAGATAAAAGAGGGTCTGCCTGATATAATCCGCATCATAATAGATCCGTCCATAGCCAAACCGGCCTATGCTCGTCGGCATATACTTTCGGATAAAACGCAGGCAGCACTCATCCACATGCTCATTGGCCCAGGGAGTCAGGAGCAGACTTCCATCCTGATCACGGACATACCGTGGATCATTACGGACAATATGACCGTCTGCATAGATATATCGTTTACTGCAGATCAGCTTTCGAAAATCCTCATTCGTCCTCATGAGGTGCTCTGCCGAAGCAGGATCGATCACAAAGGTATGCTGGTTATCTCTCCAGGAGTCCGGGTCAAAAGCAAAGGGCTTGATCGGCTGTTTCTGCACATAGTTCAATGCGCCTTTTGCCTGGAGATACCCAAGCTGAACCATCCTTGCCCGGATCCGGAAATCCGGAAGGATCAGTTTAAAGGCCATGTTTTTCCCGGCAACCTGGTACTTCTCCCCTTCATGCCTGCAATCCTCTGCTCGGCTGTATTCTTCCCGGATCATCTTTCTGGTTACGGTCTCCGGCATCATAAGGCCATAAGCTCCCCTGTTGGCCTGCTTTTCCATAAAATGAAGGGGATTTACTACAGGTTTTCCCTGTCCGATCTTTACTTTCTGGTACTTGATCCCCTTTTTGTCATTGCTGGCGAGCTTCTGCAGCCGGTAAGCCATGTAATGAAGCTCGTGATGGATGCATTCATGATAGATCGGAAAATAGGCATATTCATCCCGAATCTCATTTGTATTCACAATGATGCTATTCTTTGGAACCGTGACTATGTCCGGTTCTTTCTGTCCAACCCTCCACTTATCCATAACGGGGAGTTCACCCTCTTCCCACATCAGTACGGATGGGATCCCCACATGGTCGTACAAGGGTAAATAGTGAACCGTCAGGCCCATCCGTTCTGCCAGCCTCGATGCATTCCTGAGATGGGGGTCATCGATCGCTTCCGGCAGATATTTCTTTAAGATCTTCTCTGCTATCCGGTCAACCTCACTGTTGCGAAGATATGGCACAAGAAAAGGACTTAAAGGAACCAGCCCTTCTTCCTTCCGGGAAGTCCCGGATGTCAGTTCTTCCGCCGTGCAAACAAGCTCCGGTCCGTCAAAGCTGCCCCACAAAACCAATGTGCCTCTCCAGTCTTTCTTTCCCCGGTCGGTATCCAGATGGAGATTCACTGTAACATCGACATAAAAGTTAGTCCGGTCGATCTTCCGGAATGACATAAACCCAAACTGGAGGGAATCCCGGTTTAACACTTTATTCCTGAACCTAAGCCCTGTGATCCTTGAAAGCCTTCCCTGCCGGAGCAGCTGATTCATATAAGAAAACATCATCAGCCGGTATCTTTTAAAAATGTACTTTACGGCAGTGATAAAAACAGGGATCTCAACGATATTCTCTTCTTCCTCTTCCCGATTCGTGTCCGGATCCTCAGCTGTTCCTTCATCAGAAAGGACTTTGTCTGATGATCCCGGTCCGGAAAAATCCGAAGCTGCCGGCATCGTCTCATCTGAAGTATCCTCCTCTTCCGGCTGACCAGGATAGAGAGCCTGGATCCTTTCTGTCTCATTCATTTCGTTTGTGCTGTTCCCTAACAGGGCGATCGGATTGCCGGCATCATCTGTTAAAATGCAGTCCGTCTCTGCCGGCTGCAAATCTTTTTCTTTTGTCACTGATATTCTCACCTTCACCTCATCGGAATCCCTCTGCGGATTCCTGTCCCTGTATTCATAGTATCAATAGGATCATTTGTAGAACGTATGTTCATTATATAGGAGAGGCAAAGAGAAATCAAGAGGAAAGTGTTAACATCATATCTACTGTGGTATTGTATTTTCTTGTTGCATGTTAATATAATATGTGCTACAATGAGGCCAAACAGATGTTCTTTTTCTAGTTACTAATTCAAATAACATAGATAACACCCATTCTCCATGAAAAATGGGATGCAAAAAAGTACACATCTTATTTACACGTATTATTTCAGGAGGAATTATGGAAAGAAAGGAAAGCAATACGGAGATCATCCGGATCAAAGATAAAAAGATCAGGGAATCGACCAGGGCTTTCGGGGAACGGATCAGGACCTTCCGCAAAGAAGCAGGTTACTCCCAAAGAGAACTGGCAGAGAAAATGAACGTTACCAGGAATACTGTGATCAATTGGGAAGCAGGAAAGTACCGGCCGGACGCCGATCTCTTTCCCGGGCTCTGTGACATCCTGGAGATCACATTAAATGATCTCTTCGGTATCCATCCGGAAGATCGGTTCACCCTGCATGAAAGATCGCTGATCGACCAATACCGCCGTATTTCTAAAGGAGGGCAAAGAATCGTCGACCATGTGATCTCGGACCTTCTGGACGAACAGTTACGGTCTGAGGAAACCAGGCTGGATGAGAATATCATGATGCTCGATCATATATCCACCAAAGCTGCTGCAGGCAGTGGGTATGCTTTCAGCGATATCCCCGTGGATGATTACTGCTTTGTTTTCTTTGATAACCGGAATAAACATGCCGACGGAATCATCCAGGTCAAGGGGGACAGTATGGATCCTGCTTACCGCAATGGAGAATATGTATATGTAAAATATACAGAATCTGCAGAGGTAGGAGAGGATGTGATCTGTTCTTCCAGAGCAGGACTGCACATCAAAAGACTGGGAGAAGATGGCCTGGTATATTCCCTTAATAAAGAGTATCCTTTCCTGCCGGAAAGTGAAGTAAAGATCATAGGGAAAGTACTGGGAATCGTTTCATCCAGGGATTATCCAACCCGGTCAGAGCTGGACAGCCTGCAGGAGATCAGAAAAAATGAGATCAGGGAGTTTAAGGAAAGACATGGATTGACATAAGGGAAAGGAGGCCTTTTCTATGTGCAGTCGTTATTATCTAGAACCTTCATCAGAATTACTGCCCATCATCGAAAGAACCAGAAGGTGCCGTCTGACACAAAACATGATCATACATCTGGGAAGGCCTCTGAAAAAAGACGGGATCGTCAGCCCTGATGATATGGTCCCGGTCATTGCCCCTGACCGATCCGGAAACAGAAAAGAATTCCCTATGATCTGGGGATTCCATATCGAAGGACTTGAAAAGCCAGTCATAAATGCCAGAGTGGAAAACGCAAAAGATACGGACACTTTAAAGGAATCCTGGCAGAGACATCGCTGTGTGATCCCTGCTTCCTTCTATTTCGAATGGAGTCATATCCAGTCCGGCGGCAGGATCATCCCCAAAGACCAGTATGCTATCCAGCCAACCGGGAAATCCATGACCTTTTTTGCCGGAATCTACCGGATTGAAGAAGGATATATGGGATTTAAATACCCCGTCTTCGCTATACTGACTAGACCGGCCACCCCTGACCTGAAGATGATAAATGCCAGGATGCCTGTCATGCTGGATGAAGAAGACATAGATACCTGGATCCGGCCAGGAAAAGTGCCGAAAAAAATAAAAGCAGCCACCGATATGGTGGCTGAGAAAGTGTAACTATAGTATAGGGAACTATTTCTCCTAAGATCACTATTAACATTTATAGATAGGTTGATGCCATAAATGGCTGAATAAGCTGTTTTCTACTTGTCGGAAAAACAAAAGGTATAGAAACGCGAAGAGCCTCTCATCTTTAAGCTACTTCTTTGAATATCCTTTTTTGCGTCCTCAAGTGATTCTGAAGATTCAATATCGAATTATCTGACTGGCTACGTTCTTCTTCAGTCAATTCAATCTTGTTATTGGCTGCCAAACTGAGTGTATATTCATATATTCTGTTCACAAGTGTATCAAGATCTTCCGCAGAAAGAGTAATCTTATATTTCCCATAATTCTTATGCTTTTTCAGATCGTCCAAGGCAGACATCAACTCGTCAATGGTTTCAATCTCCAGATTACCCAATCTGATTTCTGTGATATATGTGCGAAGAGCTGATCGGAATTGTGTGATCACTGCCGATTCATGAGTTTTTACCTTGTAGTATATGTAACCACCAGCTACCGCTGCACCCGCAATTGCTCCTCCGATCATAAATCCCTTTTTATTAAGCTTAGCAAACTGTAGCACCTTGGCTCCGATACCTTTCGCCTGCTCTGCAGTCTTAATATTAACCGGGTCTAAATGCTTTACAATTTGTCCCTTCTTTGGGCCAACTGCATATCTTACTATCCCGCCGATCCTTCGGTATTCTCCAGTGAGAATTTTAGTCATGATATCCGCAGGGATATCAAAGGCTTCCTGTACAATTGCCATAGGCTATACCTCCTTAAATCAAATCTTAATAACAGGGTTGTAATTATTGCGAATTCACTCCCTCTTCGTCGGGAATCTTTTCTACATCAATGTCCTCAGAGTCGTATGCTCCAACTGGATATTCCCTTATCCATCCAGATACCTTAAACCTTCTTTCACAAGACGGACACTCAATGTCATCTTCACTGTCAAAGCTATATACAATATCAGGCCCCATCCCATTCTCTCGTTCGTCGCTGCTTTGATCATACTGATAATCTTCTAAATCGATTTCCAGCATTTCACCGCAGAATGGACACTGAATTTCCCGGATAAGTGATACCGCATGATATCCATACATATCCTCAACATCAATAAACTCCTCACCTTCTGCCTCTCGCTGAACGATGATATCCCAGTAGTGATTCGTGTCAAATGACTCGAATTCTGCGTTCCCATCCAGCAATTCGGACAGAAGTGATAATGAATTCTGCTTTTTAGCAATATCATCTTCGATGTATTTTTTGCGCGAGATAATAGCCTCTTCGAGCGAACACTCACCCTCCTGCATTTTCCGGATATCACTGCAAGTCAGTCCTGATTTTGTCAGAACCACTAGGAAACGGAGATTCTCAAGATCCGTCTCCGTGTAATTCGTACATCGATTTCCAGAAGGAGGATTTTCTGGAGCAAAGACACCTTCTCGCTTAAACAGCTTAATCCGATCAGCGCCAATGCCAAGTATCTGTTGAACTTCTTTTGGTCTCATATTGATGACCTCCTTTCTGGATACATCTTAGCAAGTGGGGACTTTGTCCCCGTCAAGCCCCATTTTTAAAAATTATGATTTTCTTATAAACCGGATCTTTCTAAAGCTTGATATTTCCCCTAGTACACTTCATGGATTACCTCCTTCTGCCCTACTCGTCCATTACCGATGCCCATCTTAAACAGTGTCTGCTCGGTAAATATTCAAATGATCAGATTATGTGTAATTGCTCGGTGCCTCATAACTATTAGAAAGAAAACCAATAGCAATTTACGGTGTCTCCACCAGCAATGAAATCATCCTATCCTGGTGTTCCTTTATCTCACAATATTCCCAAGATTGTTTTTCTTTACAAATTTGCAACATAATCATAAATTTCAAAGATGCGACACTAATCTGACTGATCTTTCCCGATGAGTCAAGATAATGATCAAGTTTCGTTTTCGGACTCCAGTTTGACCCGGAACTGTTTGCTTCACTACTATATTAAAACGACCAGTTTCGTCAAGGTTTAGGATGAGCGTTCCTACTCTATACACTTCCTTGTTCGTATTCATCGCTTCCTCAATATCATCCAGAAGTTGATTTGCATTTTTTACAGTCTATTTATAAGGTCTCTGATATTCAGGAATCGTTAGTTCTATTTTTTCAAAAGGGTCACCACTATCAGTGATAGTAATCCTGTTCTTCAATAGGAGATCGCCTATTGTTGTTATTCCAAGTGTCAGTTTATTGCTCATATTACTATAAATCACCTTTACCCTGCAAAAACTCGGACATTCTTCCATACCCGCTGATATATACACCTTTTTGAGCTCTTGTCAAAGCCACATACAAAAGGCACTTCTCAGCTGTGATGGTTTCTCTTTCAGAAGTTTTATCCGTATGATCAATTGCCGCTGCCAACGGTATAATGCGACGATTTGCTGCTGCAACAAAGACATATTGGAATTCCAATCCTTTTACTCTGTGCATGGTAGCGACACGGATACCATCTAACCCTCGGTCATCGGCCTTATTTCCTTTGATCTCATAGCATCGAATTCCACTCGAAGTGAACTGAGTTATGTAGTCATCCAATAGAGTATGCGTCCTTGCGACAACACATATATCCTTAGCAGAAACTCCGTTTTCTATCAGCCCTTTGATTTTTGCCAGAATAGTTTCAAACTCTTCGTTAGCATTTGCTGTAGGAATCACTTCCGGAACTGTTCCATGAGTCAGGGACTGGCAGCGATCACCTGTATCAAAAGAATCATCCAAGTCATCAAAAGAAATACCGTTGAGTAAAGCAAATGCTGCTTTCCTGATTTCTTCTGTAGTTCGATAATTAATTCTTAGGACGCTGCTTCTGCCTCTGATATTGATGCCGCATTTTGATAATGCTGCCTTGTTCTTGTAGATTCTTTGGTGTGCATCGCCTACTATGAAAATATCGTTCTCATGTTCTTCTCCGGCAATGGATCGAAGAAGACGGTAAGCATTCGCACTGAGATCCTGCCCCTCATCCACAATCACGTGCTCATATCTTTTTTCCAAAGAAGTTTTTTCAATCAGTAATCTGCATTCATACATAGCCGTATTGATATCACGAACCTTATTTTCCTTCATCAGATTCTGATAGGTCTCAAAAACCTCCCATATCTGCATCCTCTTTTTGCGATCTAGCCGGGTTCCACGTCCTGTTCTGCTTGCTTTCACGTATTGTTTAAGCGTAAAAGCCTCTTGTGCAACAACTACCCGATTGTATTCATCTTCATAAAAGCTTACAGGGAATTCTCCAGATAAATCTGCACTGGTCACGGCCTCTTCCCATAAGTTCTTTACCTTATCGTTGTAAATGATATCTGCCGGATATCCATGTTCACGAAGGAACTGTGATACCCAGGCATCAAGATTGATCACGTCAATTCTTCTAAGTTCATCACGAGTGCATATCTTTCGGAGATTGTCCTTTATATCAGATGCCAGGTTCGCTGTAAATGTAGTGAAAAGTATTCTTTCTTTTTCCTTTAATGCCGCTGCCAAGTGTTTTGCTCTATGCATTGCAACCACTGTCTTACCTGTTCCTGCTCCACCCAGGACTCTTGCAGCACCGGAATAATTCTTTTTAACAATCTTCCTTTGTGTTGGATGGAGGAATACTCGCCATTTTTCAAGTGGTTCTGACATAATACGATGTAATTCTTCTTCTCCCTCGACAACAACAAAGGACTTTAGCGATAGCGGGCTTTCCAAGGCATCGGCCAAATTCTCTGCAGGCTGCTGTCCCTCTTTCTCTGAATTAAACAACTCAATAACTTCTTCTATCGGCAATCCTTCTACAAGCCATGAGAGCGCCTCAAATGTATCCCCTGAAAAGCTGCTCTTTTTCGCAAAGAACTCCTGATCATTGCTTATTGCCCTGACAAAAGATATCTGATCTTCAGGTACTCCCAGTTCAATCAACGCATCATCAGATATTTCAGCAAATAATGCATGATCTGCAGGAACGGATTCTTCTACAGGAGTTGTTATGACGTCATAAACCTGGATGGCTCCGGTTTTAGGATTGACATCACACTTTTTGCTACGCGCCCAATCATAGGCTGCATCATGATGATCCACCCAAAGAAGCAGATAAACTCCTGTCTCCGGCTGCCGGACCGTAATTCCACGGTAGGTATTATCTATTCGTACGGACCATATCTTCTTGTCCATACCTCCATTGATTTTCTCGTAATTGATTCCCGGCGACTGAGGGTTGTTGCGGAACTTATTGATGAATTCCGTCACTTTGCCCTGGATTTTTCGGGGCAATGCTGCGAATGCAGTTAAAAAATCTGCAGATATAGCTACTTTTGCTGCTCCTGCTTCCATCTATCACACCTCCTTGAACGTATCATCTATCTCATCGAATACGGTAAAAATCTTCCAACCATGTGCCTTGGCTTTTTCTATGTCTTCCTTCTGTTCTTCCGTCATATACCCAATCTTATAAGAAATCCAGGCAAGCTCAATTTCTGCTATAACCTCTCCGGTATTATCT
>JBGVCE010000360.1:0-5127 GCA_045226235.1 Anaerobutyricum sp. | reverse complement strand
GAGATCACCATGAAGAAAAGCATATGGAAAGTTATCCTGGTTCTGGCCATCATCGTCTTTGCCGGAAGCGCCGGATACCTGGGCTATCGTTTTTATCATAACCAGAAGCAGCAGGTTCAGAAGGAAGAGCTGGATGAAGAGGTTCAGATCGACATCGACGAACTTCTGAAGATGGATTTCACTGAGAGGGATGGTATCACTTCTTCCATTCCGGCGGATGTCTTCACCGATGATACGGACAAGAGGATCGATTTTAAGAAGCTGCAGGCCTACAATAAGGAATTGGTGGCCTGGATCTATATCCCCAATACCAAGATTGACTATCCCATCGGCAGGCATGAGGGGGAAGATCAGACTTACTATCTGAATTATGATATGTACGGGGAGCCTTCTTACAGCGGGTGTATCTATATGGAGAACCTTAACAAGAAGGATTTCACCGATAACAATACCGTAATCTACGGACACAATATGAAGAACGGAACCATGTTCAAAGGACTCCATAAGTTCGAGGACAAGAAGTTCTTCGATGATAATAAATATGCTTACATCTACCTGCCGGACAGAACCCTGGTTTACGAGATATTTGCGGCATATACCACCGATGATTCCCACATCCTGTCCGCCTATAATTTTAAGGATAAGAAAGTCTACCAGAAATACCTGGACATGGTAACCAACCCCAGGTATATGGGGGCTAACATGCGGGAAGGAACCGTAGTGACTACGGATAACACCATCATCACTCTGTCCACCTGCGTAGGAGGATCACCGGAAAACAGATACCTTGTTCAAGGAGTATTAAAGTATGACAAGAAAGTCAAATGATGAGATCAAGGAAGAATTAAATATCAATGATGCTTCCATAAAAGACCGGCATCACCATACCGGCAGGGGACACCTGGCCCACGATTCCGGTCCGGTGGATGACGATGCCATCAATGAGGATCTCCATAATGTCATCGCGGCCTACTGGAAGGACAGGCAGAAGCCTGGATTTGTAGGGTATAAGGATAGTTTGGAGTTCGAGGAAGAAGAGGTTCGGGTGGAAAATGACGTGGATATATCCTTCCTCAGAACGGCAAAGAAACCGGAGGTTATCTACCAGGAAGCAAAAGATTTCCACAAAAAACCGGAAAAACCTGTAGAACCGAAAGAAGTCGCTGATACAGAGCTTAAGAGTGAAGAACCTGTCACCCAACCTGCGGAATTCATAATCTCTCCAGAGAAACTGACGGAGGCCAGGGCCTCACAGGAGATTCCGGAAGAACCCAAAGCCCAGACAGAGCAGGAGATAGAGATTGCAACACCCCTGAAGAATCTGTCAGAACCTGAGGCTCCCTCTGAAATAACAGAGGAGATAAAAGCTTCTGTAGAGCAGACATCGGTTACCAAAGTTTCGGAAGAACCAACCGTGGAAGCAGCTTCTTCGAAAGCTGTCCCGGTGCCCCAAAAGGAACCCAGGCAGCATGCGACTCCGACGAAAGCCGCCAACAGAAAGAGAAAGAAAAAAACTAAGAAGAAGGGTCCCGCAAGAGTGTTGAAATGGGTCTTCTCCATTCTTCTTCTCCTGGTGATTGGAGGCACGGTCACCTTCGGTATGATGCGCTATGTGGGATGGAAAAACAGTAACCGGACCAACGATTCCGGGGAGGATATCACAACTCCGGAGGGGGTAATCTCCGAGGATGGCGGAAAGACCGTGGTCTACAAAGGGGTAACCTATAATTATAATGAAGATCTCAGTACCATCCTCTTTATCGGTGTAGATAAAGAGAAATACGAAGAGAATGGTGTTAGCGGGGAAGCCGGGCAGGCAGATACGGTAATTCTGACTGTAGTAAACCAGAAGACCGGCGAAACCCGGATGATCCCTCTCTCCCGTTCCACTATGGTGGCCATCGACCAGTATAATGCGGATGGAAGCTACTGGAAACAGGACATTTTACAGCTCGCTGTATCCTTTGCTTATGGCAAAAACATCGATGAGAACTGTAAGAACGTAGCCAAGGCGGTATCCCGTATCCTCTATGGCATGCCGGTTCACCGGTTTGTGACCATGGACTTAACTGCCATCCCCCAGCTGAACGATGCGGTGGGTGGTGTTACGGTAAACTGCCTGGAGGATCTGACGGAAGTGAATGAGGCCTGGACGGAAGGAGCGGAGATCACTCTTCACGGCAAAGAGGCAGAGACCTATGTGCGTACCAGGAAAAACACCATCAGCGATGAAAGCCAGGATAACAATGCCCCCCGTATGGAGAGGCAGAAACAATACCTTAACAGCTTTATCCATACACTGCTCACCAAGATGAAAGGGGACGTCTTTGTACCCCTTCGATTATACAGGGAGGTGGGGGACGACATCTATTCCGATGTCACCACATCAGAGATCGTTTATTATACTTCCATGGTGGTCAGCAAAGGATTCAATAACTCCATCCTTTCCATCCCGGGCTCGGTGAAGCACAATGCATTCACAGAGTTCTATCCGGATGAGGAGGAACTATACCAGTTGATCCTGGATACCTTTTATGAGAGGCAATAGACAGATTTTACGGATTTTACGCTGTTTTATGCATTTTTAGTTGATATTCTTTTTATTTGATTGTATAATAAACCCAAATCATCTCAGTTTGGATGAAGACAAAACTGAGATAAGGATTCCCAATGAACTCATAGGAGAAGGAGGAAATAAAGTGAAAAAAGTATTATTTTTGATGTTATGTATGATCATGCTTCTGGCAGTACCTATGACAGTATGTGCAGATGATGACGATCCGAGCCCGGAGGCAACCACTTCTAAGAAGCACACCAA
Source organism: Anaerobutyricum sp. (assembly GCA_045226235.1). Classification (GTDB taxonomy): domain Bacteria; phylum Bacillota; class Clostridia; order Lachnospirales; family Lachnospiraceae; genus Anaerobutyricum. The sequence continues at coordinate 2,309 of JBGVCE010000360.1, read as the reverse complement.
GAAGCCGAAAAAATCTCCGAAGACTGCAGATAACGGTATGGCAGAAGCTGCTATTGTCTTATTAGCTGTATCCGGCGGCATGATCTTAATCTCCAAGAGATATCTTCAGGAGCAGGCATAAGAGCATAATTAAACAGGATTAGTACATCAATGCGGTGGTTTTAGAGACGAAATCACCGCATTTTTGCAGGAGTTTTCTATGGATAGAGAAGAATCAATGATGGATAGAAATGACTTGGATAGGAATCTGGAGATGGCGGAAGATACAGAGAACTACTCTGTAGATACAGAGAGCCTTGCATCCAATGCAGATAAAAGGGATGGATTCGAACCGGATACTTCGGAAAATGATACGGATTCTGCTGCCCCAAAGCAGCCTGAGCTCAAGAAAAAAAGAAAGGATCCCATACCCTTTGGGCTCATATTCCGCTATTTTATCACGGCACTTGCAGCTGCCAACCTTGTCCTGCTGTTTGTATTTAATTACAACGTGCCAGGCTTTTCTTATGTTATCACTAAGTTAGAGAATTACAGAGATCATGTGGAGGGCGTGGACGGAACCACAGCGGATGCAGATAACACGGTGATCTTTGAGTACGATAAAGATACCTACACCTATGCAGGTAAGGGAGAGTTTGACCCCACTGTGGATGTTGTTGTAAAGAGTCTTGATGGCAAGGAGCTAAGCAAAGATTTTCTTAGCTATTCAGTTACCGGTGAAGGCACCAAGCAGGTTGTCTACTCCTATAAGAGTGAGGATGGACAGTATTACGGTACCCATAACAGGGATTTAAAACTGGAGAATTATAATGCGCCTGTCATCGTGCTTTCCGGGACAGCCCCGGTTCTGACGGATGGAAATCTGGCCAAGGTGGCGGAGTTCTGTGAGGGAATCTATACTGCCACGGATGGCTATGGCAAGGACATCACAGACCGTGTAACTATCCTGGCGGTGCCGGATACCCAGTATAACGGGACCTTTATCGTACAGTTTTCTGTTACCAACCTCTTTGGGGACACGGCGAAAAATGAGCTGCAGACAACCGTGGAATTCGAGAAACCCCATATGAAGCTGTCTAAGACGGAAGAGACCATAACCAGGGGCGGAACCTTTGATCCCCTTTCTTATGTGCTCTATGCCGTGGACGCTGACGGAAGTAACCTGATGGACCTGGTGGATTATACAGGAGATGTGGATACCTTTAAGGTGGGTGATTATAAGGTGAAATACGAATTGACCAGCCCCAGCGGGGAGACCATTAAGAATAAAACATTAAAGGTGCATATAACGGAGTAAGGTGATAGCTCATGGTAGACATCCATACACATATACTGCCCGGCATCGATGACGGGGCGAGAGACTGGGAGGACTCCTACCGCATGGCTGCCATAGCGGCAGATTGCGGGGTGGACACCATTGTTTGCACCCACCATGCCAATGTACCAAATCTATACCGGAATTATGACAGCGGATATCTGGACCAACTCTTCGCAGAGCTGAAAGACCGGCTGCGTATAGGAGGCTTCCCCCTTAGGGTAGTCCGGGGGATGGAAATCTTCTGTACGGAAGACGTGGTGGAAAAAATCGCTGCAGGAATTCTTCTGCCCATCCACCATACCGATTATTACCTGATTGAATTCGACTTTCACGAGTCCCCGGACTTCATGGAAGAAATCATCTTCGGTATCTTTGACCTGGGGAAGAGGATCATCATCGCCCATCCGGAGCGGTATATCTGCCTTCAGGATGAACCGGAGATCTTGTATTACTGGATGACTAAGGGGTTGCTTACCCAGGTGAACCGAGGGAGTCTGCAGGGACATTTCGGAAGTGGCTGTCTGGAGGCGGCCAGGACCTATATGGACCATAGGATGGTAACTTGTCTGGCCAGTGACGCCCACCGGGCCACAGAGAGGACCACAGACATGGGCAGAATATACCGGCAGGTCTGCCGGGAGTACTCGGAGGATACAGCCAGGAAGCTGCTTAGCCAGAATCCGGAAAGAATTATCAGGGGGAAGCAGGGACACCATAGGGATTTGATTCCTTTTGATAAGCAGTGAAGAAAACAGAGAAAGGTTGAGAAACCAAGATGAAGAGACTAAGAATAATAAGCGGACTAATCTTGTTGGGGGCCATCTCATTGGTGGTGTACATCCGTGTGATCCACGGCCGTACCAATGACAACATCGCTCCGACCATAACCATGGACAAGAATGAGATTACCATCAGTGTTCAGGATGATGAAAGTGTGCTTCTGGAGGGAATCACCGCTGAGGATAACCGGGATGGGGATGTAACAAACACC
>JBGVCE010000359.1:0-4035 GCA_045226235.1 Anaerobutyricum sp. | reverse complement strand
TAAGAGATAAAAATCCCTGGAAAGCGTCAAGCAGTCCTATTGCCGCAAGCAGAGTTCCAATCGCTCCTGCTATTCCTGTTGTAATGGTAAATTTGCTCTCATCAAATCCCAACAGGTTACTTAAGGCAAGTCCCCCTGAGTAAGCATTCGTTACATTTGTCGTCCATGTTGCCAGAACAAGGGCAACCAGGCCCAGGAAGGGAACTCCTAATGATGCCAGAATAGAAGAGATATCATACTCGCCGGTCACAATACTCATCAATGCTCCTGTAACCAGCATAAAAAGGCCGGCAGGGATCACACCTACGATAGATGATTTGACTACATCGCTTCTGCTCTTTGCAAACCTGCAATAATCAGCAGAGATAACTCCTCCAAGTGCAAAAGATGCCACTACCATGGATATACCAAACACAAGACCTGCTGAAGTCTCCGGAGCGTAAGCAGCAATTGCCTGTGCACCATTGTTTTTTACAATTCCTGCAATCAGACCATAAAGACATACAATCACCAGGAGAGGTACAGCAATATAATTCAGCCACTTCAGGCCCTTAAATCCTGCGCATGCTGTTGCCAGCATAATGATACCCCAGATAATGGAGCAAACAGCTTTTATTGTTGTACCGGCAGTAATCCCCATCATAGAAGCAAGCATGGAAGCAAAGGCGGCACCACAGGTAGCAGACTGTATTCCAAACCAACCGACACAAGCTATGGTGAGCAGGATGCTGATAATATATCTTGATCCTTTCTCTCCAAGTGCTCCTGCCGCCAATACAGATACAGGGAGCCCTGTGTCGCATGCCTGCATGCCGATAAAAATCATATAGGCACAGATCAGCCCGTAACCTATCAGAATTGACAGGATGATCTCAGGCATGGATAGACCTCCTCCTGACAAAACACCTCCGATCATGAGGCAGGGAACACAAATCATACCACCGGCCCAGATAGCTGCTATGGATAGCCAGCTTTGTCTCTGTTCCTCTTTGATCTCAAAGTTATTCTCATTCATTTTCTTTCCTCCTCTTTTTTAACTATAAGGACCACATTTAATAATTATATTGATAGGTGGGGAGGATTAAAATTGTCATATAGGCAGAAAAAAACTGCTTCCTTTTGTCCTTTCAGACAAACGAAAAGCAGTTTTGCATCTTACCAAATCTCATTTAACATCATGATGAATCAGCCTGTTTACAGCCAAAGCCTTGTAGATTCCGATACTGTCCGGCATTTTCCCTGGACGAAATCCCAGAGAATTCGATATGGTATTAATCCGGTATTTAATTGTATTCTGATGTACATTTAAAACTTTTGCGGATCTGATTATACTACATTCTGTATCAAGCAAAAAGACCTCCAGTGTATGAATGATATCCCAGTCATTATTATTATCTTGGAGTTGCTTTATTCTGCTGATGGTCTGATGTACTGCATCTTCACCCTGGTCGATCAATTGATGACACACCTGCGAAAATTCCAATTCACCTAATGAAAACCAGCTTTTAGAAGGATAGATCAGCCGTGCATCCTGCAGATGGTTCTTGTAACACAGATACGCACTCCTCACTTCAGATGTGGTCTGAAGATGGCCACTTGAAAACATAGTAATTTCGGATGTCTCCCGCTTCATCTCATCAAGGACCTCTCCCAATCTGGTCTGCGCTGTTTTGAGTGAATATGGATCGGATGAAAGCAGGAAAAACCTATCATCATAAAAGTCTGAAAACACATTACCTGCGCAGCTTTTCAGAACATCAACAAGATCATTATGATACTTTTGAAGTACCTCTCTGCTTACCTGGTTTTCACCATAAAGTATCCAGACATCATGGATTTCCTGAATATTGACATGGAAAATATCAGCCAGCCGTCTCATCGTAAAAGGATCATCCTGAAGAATAGAACGGATCAATTCTGACATAACTATGGTACTATGCTTCTTTCCCCAGATATTTATTCCAATCCGCACTGCTTCAGCTGCCTGTTCCTGCTGCTTGTTGCTTAATCTATTGCCTTCTTTAATCAGATACAAATGCAGGTCAGGAGAAGATACTGGTGTGATAAGAGAATGACTGATATGACCTTTTGGTACATGTGGGTAGGATATGGTTTCTTCTGAAAAGGAAGATTTCAGAAAGATATCCTGCTGTTCTTTTACAGTCTCTTCCATACCTCTTGGCCAGGTTGCCATGTTCAGGATATTAAAAGCCTTATCTGTAAGAACTACGGTTGCCTGCAGACGCTCGCTAAGCATCTGAAGCACAGTATTCACTGACCTGTACTGTTCGTTTAATCCTGTAATCCTGTCAAGCACCTCCAATACGATGGATGTATTCTCCTCCCGATCCCGATAGATGTACTCGGAAACATCACTGATTACCTCAGCATAGCGAAGGTACTTATTATCCGGCATCCTAATCAACACAAAGTCTAATTCGTCAGCCACTTGTATCAATCTTTTATCAACCATGGGCATATAGATACCAACATAAAACAGGACAATCCCGACCTCACCCTCTTCGGCCAGTTTACGAATGATATTGCACTGCAAATCAACATCCCGGGTATTATTCAGAAATCCGGTAATAACCAGTTCACTGGCTAAAAAATCACCACTTCTGAAAAATTCCGGTTCGAACTTGTCAAGGTGTGCTGCCTCAAGTACTGTGATGCCGGAGACAATCTTATTTAATCCGCCTTGTCCTGCAATAACTGAGGCATTTCTGAGTGATGGCAGCTGCAGCACCTCTCTCACAGTAACGCTCATTATCTCACTTCCTTTTGTCCTTTTAGATAAGTATATCACAAAAAATGAGGCAGAACATCATCATATACTACTCTGGTCCGTTATTGCACCTTAAGAGGCACTGGTTATAATATCTGTGGCTATAAGAATGAACTCTCCAAAACTTTGCCAGGGAATTGGAGAACCATTTTCTTATGCTTTATTCTTCTCATTTTTTATGTCTCATATGCATCCCTATAAAGAGAGCTCATAAGATCAGGAAGAGTTTTATTTCTTCCTGTATCGATCATAATATCAATCTGGATACGGTTTGAAGGATTGTCGGTCATGAAGATGAACAGGTAACTTTGCACAATTATCTGTATGACCGTTCTGATGACCGGGAGATTCTCGATCAGTTATAAAAAATCGGTGAAAAAAAACCGGGTGTCACCTCATTAAAAAAGTGACACCCGAAAATGCCAAATTGACACCCGAATGGGAAAAATAAAAAACCCCGAAACCCGCATAAATAAAGGGTTTCAGGGCAATGGAGAAAATGAACCAGGAGGAATTCGAACCAAATTTGACAACACTAAATGAGCGCATAAACAAGGCTTATGAGACGTCCAGACATTCCGAGTGACACCCAAAAGTGACACCCGGGGTGTCTTCATTTACCCCTGATTCAGCAACTCAAAAAGCACGATTAGGCTTTAGGTTCAATCTACATCTAGGTTCGTTAAGAGAGACAGAAGTTTATGCTCTTATCTTTTATCTGACTACGGATAACAGAACTTGAATTTAATTGAATCTCAAAATAGAAAGGAAAGAAGGGGATTTTTAAGGTCTCTGCTGGAATGAAAATACAGAGTACATACACTTTAACTCCCTATTTCTCCAACTTGTTATATGTTGCCTTCTTCCTCAAACCATTGTCGAAGTTTTTCCTGGAGTAAATTCTTATCCAGTAGATATAGTTCGTATTTTGCTTCATAAATGTTGACGTCCTCAGGAATTCCGTAATAATCCACAAAGCGAAGACCATGCACTAAACCGGCAGAAGTTTGAACACCTTTTTGGATATTTTTATTGCAAATGCTCCAAAAGTGACCGAAGCACATAAGTATTCATACTCCTTTTCACCGCATATCAAAACAAATAGATTTTAGTGTTCATAGTAATAGTCAGATTATCGATCTATTTAATATTTTCATTTAGCCCTCTTATAAAGTCATTCGTACTAAGTCACGGACCACCACTTCAAGTGGTGGTTTGTTTCAGGCCCTGATAAGGGCCGATTACTT
>JBGVCE010000358.1:0-3315 GCA_045226235.1 Anaerobutyricum sp. | reverse complement strand
GGCGAAGGTACTGAAAAGCATGGAAAGCTCCTTTCCTGCCCGGGTGAAACTGATTTTTCAGGCAGCGGAGGAGAACACAGAGGGAGCCAGGAGGCTAATCAGGCTGGGTGTCCTGGATGACGTGGATGAGATTTTCGGTCTCCATCTTTTTTCCGATATACCGGCCGGCCTTGTCTCCATAGAGGATGGACCCATAATGGCCCAGACAGACCGGTTTATGGTAAGATTTACCGGGAAAGGCGGACATGCAGCCAAGCCCCATCTGGCAGTGGATGCCACTTTGATGGCTGCCACATTTGTGCTTGATTTGCAGACCCTGGTATCCAGGGAGACAGACCCCACAGAAGGGGCTGTAGTAACCATCGGTTCTTTCCATTCGGGCAATCAGTATAATGTTATCTCAGGCAAAGCAATTCTGGAAGGAACCTGTCGGTCTTACTCCGGCGAGGTATCGAAAAAACTGGAAGAAGGAATCCGCAGAAAGGCGGACAGTGTCGCCTTATCCTACCGGGGAAAAGCAGAGGTGGATTTTAACGGCACCTGTCATCCCCCGGTCTGTAATGATAAGGAACTGACCAAACGGATCGCCGGGACTGCCCGGGCAGTGTTGGATAAGGAGAAATTTCAACCGGTCAAACCATTGATGCTGGGCGAAGATTTCTCATGGTACCAGACCAGGGTTCCGGGGACCTTTGCCTTAGTGGGCTGTGGAAAACCGGGAGAGACGGTTTATCAGAATCATCACGGAAAGTTTGCAATCTATGAACCGGTTCTCCTGGATGCGGTTATATTGCATCTTTGCGCAGTTCTGTCTTGTGCCTAATGATTAGCAGTACTATTATATATAAAAGATATACCCCGAAGTATTGATTACGAATCAATGCCTCGGGGTTTTTTTGTCTTAAGTGTCATTCATGGATTATTACAGGTTATTCAAAGAAAAAAGAACGAAAAATATAAAAAAATGTTATAATCAACTTTAGATAATAATCCCTCATGTTCGACAGGTACAGGGAGGAAAGGAGAGATACATCTCTAAAAGGGGATGTAATTATATAAGATCGATGAGTAATTTTGAAGTAAGAACAGATCAATTGAAAAAACAGGCACAGAATATGTCCAAGCTAAAAAGGGACATTGCCAGATTAAGGGAAGAACTGAGCCAGGTCCGAAGAGTAGGGGATTTTACTAACGGCACTTTGCGTCACGTGCGTAAAGCACTTCAGCAGTTAGAAGATTCCATGAATAACCAGACAGTCCATGTGGACTCCCTACGGGCAGCATTGGTGGAAATCGCCGCATGCTATGATAATGCGGAGAAACAGATTCTGGCTCTTCAACCGAAACGTAATGAAATCTCCGATGCCATTACGCGCATTATCAAAACCATACGTGAACAGAGTGAGATTATCTATGATTATCTGAAAGGCTTTAAAGACTATTTTTGCTATGCCGGGGACCCTGTAAATATGTCTACGGGCAATTTCTATCTCCAGGAGGAAGACTTTATCGTGATGGGCTTTGTACCGGTCTCCTGGACTCGTTACTATAATGCACAAAGAAGCGGAGACGGTCCGCTGGGGAATGGATGGGGTTGCAACCACAGCTGGAAACTTGTGGAACATCCCTCAAACTGGATATTGATTAACCCGGACGGAGGCAGGGTGATCTATGAGAGTTCGAAGGACGGGACCATTAGGAATCTTAGTGGCCAGGAATCTACCATCGTCAAAAATGAGACCACTACTCAGGTGAAACTGGTGGACTCCCTTCTGACTTTTGATAAAGAAGGTAATATTCTGAGGGAGGATAAACCCGGGAATGGAGCTATGGAGTATCTTTATGAGGGGGGAAGGCTTTCAGCCATAAGCAGACATGGGATGACCATTCTGACTTTATCTTATGATGAGATCGGCCATCTGACCTCTGTATCAGATCCTTCTGGGGTTCGCGTTCGATATGAGTATGCCGGGCCTGTTCTTAAAGCGGTTATCAAGGATGGAAATTGCAAAGAATATGAATATGATGAAGATCTGTCCCTGAAAAAAATCATAAATCCTGACGGTACCATATATCTGAGGAATGAATACGACGAGGAGAAGAAGATTACTGCTCAGACTTTCACGGACGGAAGTATCATCAAATATGAATATAGGAACGATGAAACTATCCTTACCAGACAGGATGGAAGCCAGGTAAAATATGTTCATGACAGTTCCTACCGTCATGTAAAGACCATTTTTACAGATGGAGAGGAAAGCACCACTTACAACCGAAGGGACCAGATAATCTCCTTTACGGATAAATTAGGAAATCTGACGAGATACTCCTATGATAATAAGGGGAACCTTACGGGTGTCATTGATGCTCTGGGCAATCATAGAGTTATGACCTATGATGCAGAAAATCATCTGATCGCAGTGAAAGAACCGAATGGCGGGCAGGTCAGATTCCAGTATGATTCCAATCAGCTGCCGATCCGGCGGATTGATCCTTGCAATGAAACGACCACATATGAATATGACCAGGAGAAACGCCCCGTAAAGATTACTCTGCCCACCGGAGCAGCCTTATGTCTGGAATATGATGCGAGAGGAAATGTAATAAAAGAAGAGCTAGACTCCTTCCTCACTCTTACCTATAGCTATGATGACAGAAACCGGAAAATAGCAGAGACGGACGGGGAAGGGAATACATGGCAGTACAGCTATGATGCGGAAGATAGGATCATAGCTATCACAGACCCCATGGGAAACCAGAAAACGGTGGTTTACGGATCTAATGGAAAAGTGATACAGCAGACTGATTTTGATGGCGCTGTGAAGAAATATGAATACAATGAGATGGGGATGATGACCCGATTCACAGATCCCGAGGGACGAATCACGAATTATTATTATGATTCCATGAATCATATGATAAAAAAAGTACTACCTACCGGAGTTTCCTCCCATATGGAGTATGATGAAAACGGCCGTATGGTCTGTGAAAAGACGGATGGGATCATTACAAGGAGATGCACTTATGATGCCCTGAACCAACCCATTTCTGTGACGGATGCTTTAGAGCAGACTGTAAGTTACAGCTATGATGCCCTGGGAAGAGTAAAATCCATTCAAAGACCGGATGGCCATATCTGCAGTTATGAATATGATGAGATGGGTAATGTTATTGAGGAAACAGATTACTCCGGAAGCAAAACATTGTACCAGTATGACCTCTCCGGCAGGATAGTCTCCTGCATCCTGCCCTCCGGAGCAGAACGGATACGGATTTATGGTGACAATGGCCTCTTGATGCAGGCTATGGATGAAT
>JBGVCE010000357.1:0-3283 GCA_045226235.1 Anaerobutyricum sp. | reverse complement strand
GCTGGCCAAAGGAAGAATCCTGGGAATTCAGTTTGACGAGCTTTTTAAAGATGACCTATATAGAAAGATAGGAGAGAGCGCTATAGGATATGCTCTCCGGATCAAAGAGTGCCTGAAGGAGCAAGGGTTTTCCTTGTTTTATGATTCACCCACCAACCAGATTCTTTTTATCGTCGACGACAAACAGATGGAGCAGATCAGTGCATTTGCAGAATATAGTTTTATGGAAAAATATGATGAGAATCATGTGGTAATCCGTTTTGCCACCAGCTGGGCTACCAGGGAGGAAGATGTAGAGATGCTGATTCAACATCTGTCCGCCATGGGAGAGAAGCAGAGCTAAGGGAAGAAAGAAAACGAGGAGGAGATACTATGAGATCAACCTTAAGAAGAACCTGGGCAGAGATTAATCTGGATAATCTGGCCTATAATTATAAAACAATCCGTGCTCATGTCGGAGAAAACGTGAAATTTCTTGGTGTGGTAAAAGCGGATGCCTACGGACATGGATCTGTGTATGTATCGAAAAAACTGGAGAGTCTAGGAGCAGATTATCTTGCGGTCAGCAGTATCGATGAAGCCATGGAATTACGGTTAAACGGCATATCCATGCCTATACTTATCCTTGGATACACCCCCAGGGAACAGGTGGAGCGACTGATACAGTTTGGCATTACCCAGGCGGTGACCAGCCGGGAGATGGCTCTGGAATACAATGAGGTGGCCAAAAAGTGCGGAGCCCACATGAAAGCACATATCAAGGTGGACACCGGTATGTCCAGGCTGGGATTTCTTTGTGAAGGGGAAGACTTCGGACAAAGTGTGAGTGGGATAGCAGAAGCCTGCAGGCTTCCTTATCTTGATGTGGAGGGAATATTTACCCATTTTGCCGTATCAGACGAGCCGGGTGAAGAATGTCTTCAGTACACAAAGCATCAGCTGGACATGTTTTTAAGGATGATAGACCAGGTTGAAAAGGAAACCGGAAAAGCTTTCCGGATCCGGCACTGTGCCAACACAGGAGCCTCGGTCCGATACCCGGATACTTATCTGGATATGGTTCGCCCTGGAATACTTCTGTATGGATATGGTGAGTTCGCTAAAGAGCTGGGACTGAAACCGGTCATGTCCCTTAAGACTACAGTCAGCGCCATAAAAATGTATCCCGCCGGGACAAAGATCAGTTATGGCGGAACCTATGTGACGGAAAATCCTACCCGTATGGGCGTGCTTCCCTACGGATATGCAGATGGTTTCTTCCGTTGTCTGTCCAACCGCTATAGCATTATGTCCAAGGAAGGTCCTGCTCCTGTCAGAGGCAGAATCTGTATGGATATGTGCATGGTGGATCTTACGGACAAACCTACAGTGGATGTGGGGAGTGAAATGGAGATCTTCGGGGAGAAGAATCCCATAGAGGTTATGGCTGACCAGGCCGGGACGATTACCTATGAGCTGGTTTGTGCAGTGAGCAAACGTGTCCCCAGGGTATATATGGAAGATGGAGTTGTGATCGATAAGGAGCTCCTTCTCAGGATGTGACTTGCTTAGGTTATGGATTATATCGGTTAGAATGACAAAAAATTGCAAGTATAGCAAGAGTCATTATGAGGAAGCAGATATTCTTTAAGGAACAGTCTGCTTCCTCTTTTTTTTGCCTGGCTTATAAAAACGGAATTTTACAAATAAATGTGATGTATTTTACTAATGATTCTTTCGTATATCATAGATAGATTTGTTTTAGAAAATACGGCTTTTGTATTTTATTTTTTTCTGGGCTTGTACGATTAATTATTTATCTACATGTAAAATATATAATATTCTATTAGAATATTATCTGCATTATTTTGTAAGAAAAGTAAATGATTTATGAACAAAAATATAATTTTGATTTTGTGTGTTAATTATTTTATAAAATCAAGTATAAATAATTGCAACTATTATAACAAAATAGTTGTGTCTTTTTTTTTGAGAAAACAATTCTATTATTACAAGCGAAAAGGACATGGAATGTCGTAAAATATACTAAAGATATATAAAAATATTATTAATATTCCGATTAATATATTTATATTTTTCTGGTAATATTATGATATTTGAACTTATTAGAATACTTCAGGAAGTAAGTTGCATATGGAAATATTGAAAAAAAATCGACCGAAGAATAAGAGTGGTGCGAAGAAGCTTACCAGTGGTTCTGTCTGGAAAAGCATCCTCTTCTTTGCATTACCGTTGCTTGGGAGCAGTCTTGTCCAGCAGATGTACAGTACGGTCGATTTAATTTTTGTGGGTCGCTTTATCGGAAAAGAAGCTGCGGCAGCAGTGGGGTCCGGTGACCTCCTTCTAACCTGTCTGATCGGTCTCTTTACCGGTATATCAGTAGGATCAGGGGTTATTGCTGCTCATTCCTACGGCAGTGATGACCGGGAAAGGTTTCATGACACTCTTCAGACAGTATATTCTTTTGGAATTATCGGCTCTTTTGTGCTGTTTATCATAGGAGAATCCATGGCACCTGTTTTTCTCCGATGGCTGAATACACCAGAAGAGATTATGGCTATGGCAACTACTTATCTACGGATTTATTTCTGTGGGATATTTGCCATCGTCTCCTATAACCTCTGCTCCGGAGTTGTCAGAGCCTTGGGGGATTCTGCCAGCGCATTTCGTTTTCAGGTTTTCGGAGGCATCGTAAACATTGTGGGAGATTTTCTCTTCATCGTTGTCTTCCGTTGGGGCATCGTAGGTGCAGCCCTGGCCACCGCTTTATCCCAGACCATGTCGGCCCTGATTACCATCCGTTATCTGACTCGCATCGATGACGATACTGCCTTAAAGCTTACCAAGATAACCATTCACAAGGGTCTGCTTGCTCAGGTGATGAGAATCGGAATTCCATCTGGGATTCAGTCCATGATCATTTCCTTCTCCAACCTGTTTATTCAAAGCATCATAAATGGACTGGGAGTGGACAGCATGGCCGCCTTTGCTGCCTATCTGAAGGTTGAACTCTTTGTCTATTATCCGATCATAGCCTTTGGGCAGGCCCTTGTCACCTTCACCGCCCAGAATATGGGAGCAGGGCAGCTAAAAAGGGTTAAACAGGGAATAAAGACTACCTTAATTATAGGGATGGGAACCGTGATGGTTCTGTCCCTGATTATGTTAGCCTTATCCCGGCAGATTTTTGGCTTGTTTAATTCCGATCCGGGAGTCATAACCAACGGGGTGATGCTCATGAGGATTACTTTCCCGTTTTACTTTATCTCTGTTCTTCAGGAGT
>JBGVCE010000356.1:0-3596 GCA_045226235.1 Anaerobutyricum sp. | reverse complement strand
TTTTCAGAATATGAGTCTCCTGATTACTCTGCGGAGGGGACGGAAGAATTTCGGAAATGTCTGCATGATGAAAAGTATCTGTCCGGTCTGCATTACTATGGTGCTTTCGATGGCAGGAAGCTGATTGGGGAGATCGCCATCCGGTCTTATAAAAAACACATCTGTTTTTTCTTTGTGGATGGTGATTATCACCGTCTCGGGATTGGTACAAGGATGTTTCGTTCTTTGCTGGAAGACTTCCCGAACGAAAAGATTACTCTCAATTCCTCGCCTTTTGGAGTGGCTTTTTACAAAGCAATCGGTTTTGTGCCGACTGATGAAGAGAAGACGGTAAATGGAATACGGTTTACACCGATGACGTTTGAGGATAATTGATTGAAGGAAAAAATAGCAGATGTACTAACGAGTATAAGAATACTGGTGAGTGGGGCACTCCTGTTTTGCCCGGTGTTTTCTTCGGCCTTTTATGTTCTGTATTTGGTCGGCGGATTGTCTGACATGTCCGATGGAATAATAGCGAGGAAAACAAACACAGTCAGTGAATTTGGGTCGAAATTCGATTCAGCCGCTGATTTTGTATTTGTAACCGTTTGCCTGATAAAAATTCTTCCGGCAATGGACATTCCAACATGGCTGTATGTTTGGACAGCTGTTATCGCTTTGATCAAGTTTATCAACATCATCTCCGGATATGTTGTACAGAAGAGATTTGTGACAGTTCATACAGCTATGAACAAAGTAACCGGGGCCTTGCTTTTCATGCTTCCGCTTACCTTAACAATTGTACCACTCAAATATACGGGAATCCTGATATGTATAATAGCAACTTTTGCGGCGGTCCAGGAAGGACATTTCATTAGGGCAGGAAAGGGGATTAAAGCGTAGATTATCCCTACGGAACTGCCTCCAATAGAGATAAGAATGGATGATGTTATGGGTTTAAATAGAATTGGCATTCTGCTGATTATTGTATTGTTGACCGGGTGCTTTATGTGTGCCTGTGGGAAGGAAAATAGTGAATCTCATGTGGAAAACATTGAAGAAATCAGTTCTATAGAGAATATCAAAAGTGTTGAGAAAGAAACAGCAAAGCAATGGGAAAAGGGATATGACCTTCCTATGGATGAACAGGAAGAGAAAGAATCAGAGAATGACTGCAGCACAATGATGGAATTGATTAAGGGCATTTATGAACATGCATATAAGGGTGAAGCATCTAATGTTGTTTTGGATGATGAAACGGTTCTTAAGATGCAAAACAAATTAAAGATAACAGGATGGCCGATCTCCACGACAGTAGCATATTCTAATATGGAAAACTATAAGAGCGTTGACAGTTTTCTTAATGAGTGTATGGAAGGGGAAAATGGTTCTGTAGTAGTCTATTATGTACATGATGATGGCAGTATAAGTAGAATGAAGTTTATTTTTGATGGAACAGATATGTATGTTATAAGCGCAAGGGGAATCTGGAAAGATGACAACACGCCGGGAATCTCATGTATTTCCTACAACAGAATTAAGGAGTGGAAATATTCGGATAAAGGATGGTTTTGTTATGAATTATGTGTACCGGAGCCGCCGGAGGTCAGTGAAATCATGGATGGAAGCTGCCTGATCCGAGTGAAGCCAATGACGGAAGAACAACGTGAAGCGTCCGAAAGATACGTGCGAGGTTTAGGATATCAAGGGAACAATCTTCTGTGTTCCAACTGGGATACAGACCATATGGACGAACTGGATTACAATGGGATGTATGAGTATTTGTATAGAATGAAGCATCAGGAAAATTTCAATGAAATAGATTTTCCCAATGGAATACCAAAAGAGGAATTTGAAAGTCTGATCATGGAGTACCTTCCGGTAACGAAAGAACAAATAAGGGAATATGCAGTATTTGATGAAGATAATCAGACTTATTCATGGGGAAAACTTGGTTGTGGTAACTATGCGCCTACTTTTTTTGGGACTTCTCTGCCGGAGGTCGTCGATATCAAAGAAAATGAAGATGGGACGGTTACATTAAGGGTGGAGGCGGTTTGTGATATGGTCATTTGTGATGATGCAGTCATAACTCATGAACTTACGATAAGACTTGCAGAGGACGGAAGTTTTCGGTATTTGGGGAATGAAATCCTGGGTGACGGAATTATGGGCATACCAGATTACCAATACCGGATTCGTGAATAGTAGTTGGGGGAAACTCAGAAGGATGATGAAAAGTGGTTGTAGGAATCATTATTGTGTTAACAGTCTTATCGGTTGTCGGATGTATGAGGATTAAGAATCCGACAGCAAAGCTTCTCCTTGGAATGAATACCATAATATTACTGGCACTCCTGTTATTGATAGGAAGCTATGTTTATGTCACAAAGTATAAGATTACTGATATAGACGCTTCTGTTTCACCAGATGGAAAGTATGAGGTATTATTCCAGAGCGTCGGGGACCCGGACTGGCCTTTTGGGCATTCCCATGCAAGGATTACCTTGAAACAGGATGATAAAACCATAAAACAATTTAAGCTTGATGTTGCTAATGATGGAGGGGTTCTTCATCCGGAGAATTGGCATGTATCCTGGGATGACACCTGTGTCATAATAACAATTTCAGGGGAAGAGCAGGATGATGCGCTCTACACACTTTATTACGATAGATAAATAGATTTATGGAGTAGAAAGAATGGGTTTAACTACAAAAACAATTAATAGTTCACTCCTTGGGAAAAAGATGAATATTGCAGTTTGTGTCCCGGACGCTTATGAGAATATTCCGTTGCCGGTATTATATTTCCTTCATGGAAGAACCGGAAACGAGACGCTTCTTCAATGGTTTGAAATGGATAAAAGGGCAAGCAGTCTGATAGAATCGGGAATAATAAAACCATTGATCATTGTATGCCCTAACATGGACAATAGCAGAGGGATCAATTCCTCGGAGCATTATCAAGAGGTTATTGGCAAATATGGTCTCGTTCACAAAGGCCGGTATGAAGATTACCTTCTTAAGGAAGTGATCCCCTTTATCGATAGCATATTTTATACAATCAAAGATCGTTCGGCAAGATATATCGGTGGTGTTTCTTCCGGGGGATATACGGCGCTTAGCATTGGATTACGGCGCCAGGACTTGTTCTCTAAAATCGGTGGACATATGCCTGCGATCGACCTGTCTTTTGAAGAAGAAGACGAATGCTATTTTGCAGACGAAGCAATGTGGTTAAAAAATGACCCGATTACGATTGCCCAACAATCCGAATATGATGATCTGGAAGTGTTCCTGGATGATGGGAGGGAAGATGAAGGACAGTTTTATCGCGCCTGTGAAAAGCTGTACCGGATTCTGCAGAAAAAGGGAGCTAATGTTCAAAACCATCGGTTCACCGGGCATCACAACAGAGAATACATCATGTCTTACATGGAGACATATCTTCGTTTTTATGGCTGTGGATAATATCTTTCGGAGGAGGTGATTTCATTGAACAACATCTTTTATGAAATGATATTTAAGAGAAAGTCGTTTCATATTTTCAGAAATGTTGGAAATGAATCAATCGGTGAATACGAACTCAACGATATACAAAATGCATATTCAGA
>JBGVCE010000355.1:0-9613 GCA_045226235.1 Anaerobutyricum sp. | reverse complement strand
TCCTCTGCCGGTGTTTCTTCTTTGTCCACATCCTCCCGTTCAAACAGGGCGTTGACAAAAGAGTCAGAGTCAAATTTCTGGAGGTCCTCTATCTTTTCACCGATTCCGATATATTTTACCGGAATACCCATCTCTGCCTGGATTGCTATGGCTATACCGCCTGTAGCAGTTCCGTCCAGTTTGGTCAGAACGATACCGGATATATCGGTGACTTCCTTAAACTGTCTCGCCTGCATCAGAGCATTCTGCCCGGTTGTGCCGTCCAGAACGATCAGTGTTTCCAGATTTGCTTCGGGATATTCTCTCTCAATCACCCTGCGGATCTTGGACAATTCGTTCATAAGGTTCTTCTTATTATGAAGTCTACCTGCGGTATCTACGATCAGGACATCCGCCTTCCTGGATCTGGCAGCCTGGCATGCATCGTAAACCACAGCGGCAGGATCGGATCCTTCCTGCTGGGCGATGATGTCTACACCGGCCCGGTTTGCCCAGGTGGTCAGCTGTTCGATGGCCGCGGCACGGAATGTATCCGCCGCCGCCATGATTACTTTCTTATTCTGGGATTTCAGCTGGGATGCCAGCTTACCAATGGTGGTTGTTTTTCCTACCCCGTTGACACCGATCACCAGGACCACGGAGGTCTGGTTTTCGAAAGCATATGCTGTTTCATCCACAGCCATCTGCTCTTTGATGATATCAATCAGCAGGTCGCGGCACTGGGCAGGCTCCTTGATGTTCTGTTCATCAACTTTCTCCTGCAGATCTTCAATGATCTTCATGGTAGTATCGACTCCCAGGTCCCCCATGATCAGGATTTCTTCCAGTTCTTCGTAGAAATCATCATCAATCTTGGAAAACCCGTTAAAAATGGAATCGAGACCTCGAACAATGTTTTTTCTGGTTTTTGCCAAACCGCTTACCAGCCGGCTGAAAAACCCTTTTTTCTCACTCATATCTTATCCTTTCTAAAGGCAATTATATATCTTGATTACTCTTTTAATTCTTTGTCGATCAGGTCAACGGAAATCAGTGTGGAGATTCCTTTCTCCTGCATGGTGATTCCATAGAGGACATCTGCCGCATTCATGGTACCCCGGCGGTGTGTGATCACGATGAACTGTGTGTCATCCGACAGGCTCCTCAGATACCTGGAGAATCTGACGATGTTGGTGTCATCCAGAGCTGCTTCAATCTCATCCAGGAGACAGAAGGGGGATGGCTTCAGATTCTGTATGGCAAATAGAAGGGCTATGGCAGTTAAAGCGCGCTCTCCGCCGGATAGCAGCAGGATGTTCTGTAGTTTTTTTCCTGGAGGCTGGGCAATGATACGGATGCCGCTTCCCAGGATATCGTCCTGGTCCACCAGTTCCAAAGAAGCGGTGCCTCCCTGGAAAAGATCCTGGAAAACCCTACGGAACATGTCCTTGATATCCTGAAATTTCTCCTCAAACTGCGTTTTCATCTTGATGTTAAACTCATCAATCAAAGCCAGGAGTTTTTCTTCGGTTTCTTTGATATCATCATACTGCTCTCTCAGGAAGGCGTATCTTTCTCCGACCTCCTTATATTCTTCGATGGCTCCCACATTCACATTGCCAAGGGCTTTGATCTTCTGGCGGATTCCCTTCTTTTCCTTGCGCCACTGCCCAAGTTCTTTATTGGAAAGCTCCTCATTCTTTAAGGACAGGGTATTATTGTAGGTTAACTCATAGTTTTCCCACATATAATCTGCCAGGGTTTCCAGTTCATGAGTCATTTTTTCCAGGGAAGAGCCCAGTCTGGATTCCTCCTTCTCCAGAAGTCGAAGTTTTTCTCCGGCCTCCTCCAGCTCTTTGTAGCTGACGTTTAGCTCCTCCGTGATATTCCTTCTGGATTCACGGACCTTTTCCATGGCGGTATCCAGCAGGTAGATCTTTTCCTCAGCCTCGTGAAGCAGTCTTTTCTTTCCGGAAAGTTCTTCATTATGATGACGATTCTCCAGAAGGAGCCTGTTCTGCTCTTCCTTGGCCTCCAGGATTCCATCCTGGAATGACTGAATCTCTTCCGTCAGTCGCTGTATGGTCAGATGAATGAATTCAATCCTCTGTTTCGTCTGTCCCTGCTTCAGAATCAGCTCGTTATACTGTTCCTGGAGAAGGTCCGACCGGGCGGACAGCTCCTGGATCTGCTGGTCAATGTCAACCATGGTATCCTGGTTTTCTTCCGATATCTTTTCATGGCTCCTCTGATGTCTGGACAGGGATTTCTTCTGAACTGCGATCTCCGAGATCTGTTCCTTGATGATCTCATGTTCTTCTTTCAGATCATCAAGACGTTTTTTCAGTTCTTCTTCTTTTTCCTCCATCTGGGGAAGCTGATTGCTTAACTCCGTCAGATGATAGATGGATTCATCCAGTTTTTCTTTTTTCCGTCGCAGATTCTCCGCAACCTCCAGGGATTCATCATTCAGGGATGCCATGTCCTTTTTTAACTGTTCACAGGCATTCCATGCCTTCTGCATGTTTTCTTTGCTTTCCTCAATCTCACGGTGTCTTCCCAGCAGGTTGCTGTTGTTCCGGTAGGCACCACCGGTGATGGATCCTCCCGGGTTAAGCAGCTCTCCGTCCAGGGTGACAATCCGGAGACTAAAATTATATTTTTTGTCCAGAAAGAGAGCACAATCCACGTTTTTTGCGACGATGGTCCTGCCGAGCAGAGAAGCAATCAGATTCCCAAAGCGATCCTCTGCGCTTACCAGGTCACTGGCGATACCGATTACCCCGTCCTCCTCCAAAATATTGGGGTTGATGGCAATGTTTCTCTTGCGAATACTGGTAAGAGGAAGGAAGGTGGCTCTTCCCAGGCGGTTGCGCTTCAGGTAGGAAATCATTTTCTTGGCCACCGCCTCATCTTCAGTTACGATATTCTGGAGAGCTCCTCCCAGGGCTATTTCGATGGCCAGCTCATACTCCTGATCCATGGTGAGGATATCCGCCACAACACCGATGATATCAGGATTATTTTTCTTTTGTTCCATCACATGTTTGATGGATTTCTGGTAACCCTCATAGCGTTCAGTAAGGTTGGATAAGGTCTCATACTGGGAACGGTTCCTATGGTAGAGCTGGTTCTGCTGATCCAGGTTCTTTCTGCATTCATCAAGAGAGCTTTGAATCCGGGCATGAGATTTCGTCTCTTCCTCATAGGCTGTCTGCCATTTTTCCTTCTCCTTCTCAACCGATGTGATCTCTTCCTTAAGGGAGGAGGCTCCCTCGTGATAGGAAGCAATCTCGGATTGAAGCATCAGATAGCGGCTGTTGTATTCAGCATTACGGATGGTAAGCTGTTCTTCCAGGGTCTCCACCCTGGTTATTTTTTCTTTCAGGTCTGAGGTGTCACTGAGATGGGTGAGCATGTTCTCCTGCTCTTCTGACCTGGCTTCCTCCAGGGCAGTAAGCTGATCGGAAACTTTCTGGCGGTCAATCTCAAGGATCCGCAGGGCATTCTCGCAATCTTCCAGTGAGGCTTCTTCCAGCTGAATCTGGCTTTCCTGTTCTGCCATCTCCTGCTGCCTTGTTTTGATTTCCTCCTCGGACTGTTGGATATTCAGACGGTATTGCTCCTCCATCAGCAGGTTTTTATCTACCTCATGCTGCAGTTCCACGATGGAGCGGTCGATAACGCTTTTTTCTTCCCGCAGACCGGCCATCTCCTGTTCCTGTTCTTCCGTCTGTTTTTCATAAGCCTGGGCCTTTGCCAGGATGGAAGAATTGATTTCCTTCCTGCTCTCATATTCCTCTCTGGTCTCGATCAGCTGGTCCTTTACGATAGCAAGACCTGATTCACTTTGTTCTTTTTCCTGGGAGGCATTACTGTAATCTCGTATAAAAAGCTGGATATCGATCTCTTTCTCTCTGTCTCTCAGCTTTAAATACTGTTTTGCTTTTTTGCTTTGTTCTTCCAGAGGGCCAACCTGAGTCTCAAGGACGTTTAAGATGTCACTGACACGCATGAGGTCGGCCTGAGATTTCTCCAGAGCCTTCTCCGTGACACTTCGGTCTTTCTTATATTTTGCTATACCTGCGGCCTCGTCAAACAGCTCTCTGCTGTCCTCCAGACGCCCGCTTAATATCTTTTCTACCTGCCCCTGGCCAATGATGGAATACCCTTCTTTGCCGATTCCGGTATCGTAGAATAATTCCACAATCTGCCTTCTCCGGCAGACCGACCCATTCAGGAGATATTCGCTCTCCCCCGACCGGTATACTCTTCTGGCAACTTTGATCTCATCGTAATCCAAAGGAATCTTTCGGTCGCTGTTCTCAAATGTGATGGCAACATAGGCAAAACCAAGAGGTTTCCTGCTCTCCGTACCGGAGAAGATGACATCCTCCATCCTGGATCCTCGCAATTGTTTTGCACTCTGTTCTCCCAGAACCCAGCGGACGGCATCACCGATATTACTTTTTCCACTGCCGTTGGGTCCGACGATTCCGGTAATTCCATGAGGAAATTCAAATATGATTTTATTGGCAAAGGATTTAAATCCGTTAATCTCGATATTCTTTAAATACATAGTTCTCCTACTGTCTCTTCAGCATAAGAAGGGTCCGGTAAGCAGCCATCTGCTCGGCACTTTTCTTGGTTCGTCCCTTTCCCTGGGCATAGGCTTTATTTCCGATATAAGTCTCAACGGTAAATTCTTTATTGTGATCGGGACCAGACTCCCGGATCAGCTGATATCTCAGGTTCCCTTCTTCCGAGGCCTGCACCATCTCCTGCAGAATGGTCTTGGCATCATAAAACAGGGTTCTGTCACCGATATCATCAAGAAGATAGCCATGGATAAAGCGGGAAGCCATCTCCATACCGCCATCTACATAGATGGCTCCGATCAGGGCTTCAAAAGCATCCGACAGGATGGAATCCCTCTCCCTGCCTCCGGTGGAATCTTCCCCGTGGCTTAACAGAAGATATTCACCCAGATGAATATCTCTTGCACAGGAAGCCAGGGTGAACTCACACACCATGCTGGACCGGGTTTTCGTCATCTTTCCTTCATCATAATCCGGGTATTTCCGGAAGAGATAATCAGATACCGTGATCTCCAGAACGGCATCCCCCAGGAATTCCAGACGCTCATTGTTCTGCCTGTCCTTGTTTTTCTGTTCATTGGAATAAGAACTGTGGGTCATAGCCAGCAGCAGAAGTTCTTTGTCCTGAAAATGATAGGATATAATGTCCTCCAGGACAGATAAACGTATCGGTTTCATCATCAGGCCTCCTGCACATGATCTGATTCGGCAGCCGGATTCAGATGTTCAACGATCTTTTCATTAATGCGCTGTTCTTTAAATGCAAGGCACTGGAAGATCGCATTTTTTGTCTCTTTCGCAGTGGCATTTCCGTGGATTTTAACCACAAGTCCCTTTAATCCAAGAAGTGGTGCGCCGCCGTATTCCGTGGCATCAAACAGCTTCAATGTATCTTTTAATGCTGGTTTGACGAGAAGTGCTCCGATTTTGCTGCGAAGAGAAGAAATCATGCCTTTTTTAATCAAAGAAATCAGGGTGTTTGCCACTCCCTCCATCATCTTTAGAACAACATTGCCCACGAAGGCTTCGGTAACGATAACGTCTGCGTAGCCGGTAGGGATGTCTCTGGCCTCCACGCTGCCGATGAAATTAATGTTAGGGCACTCTTTAAGAAGAGGGAAGGTCTCTTTTACCAGAGCATTTCCTTTGGTCTCTTCCGCGCCGATATTAACGATGGCCACTTTAGGGTTTTTGATTCCAACCACATTTTCCATATAGATGGAACCCATCTGGGCAAACTGTACCAGGTGTTCCGGCCTGGCATCCACGTTGGCACCGCAGTCAATCAGGAGGGACACTCCTTTTTCATTTGGGATGATGGGGGCAAGGGGAGCACGCTTCACTCCTTTGGCCTTTCCCACAAGCACCTGTCCTCCTACCAGAACGGCACCTGAACTTCCACCGGAGATAAAAGCATCACAATCCCCGTTTTTCACGGAGCGGATGCCCACAACCATAGAAGAATCCTTCTTCTTCTTGATGGCTACAGCGGGGGCTTCCTCCACACTGATCACTTCTGTGGTATGGGTGATACGTACCTGATCCTGAGGATAGGTATATTTCGCAAGTTCTTCCCGTATCTGAGTTTCATCCCCAAAGAGATGAACAATAATGGCGTCACTGCTATTTACGGCCTCAATTGCACCCTTCACGATCTCCATGGGTGCATTATCCCCTCCCATGGCATCGAGGGCCACGATGGTTTTTTCTGTCATAATTATTTCCTCCCGTATCATTGGTGTTCGCTTAACACATCCTAACTCGTGTGAATGAAAAGAAAATGTTAAGGCAGCACCAACAAAGATTATTCATAAAATGTGTTGACACTGTAACTAAAATATTATATCACAAGTCCCATATGAAATCATTAAAAAAAGAAAAAGAAACATCTCAAATTCATGATTCATTGAGATGTTTCTGATGTAACATTCTGTATTGACCTATAGTTATTTCTGCAGATCTTCCACAGGAAATTCTCCGAATTCAAAGCCCTTCTCTCTGGCACCGTCTATAAAATCCCCCAGAATCTCTGTGTTGGTTTTAGAGATGGCATGCAGAAGATAGATTGCGCCCGGATGGATATAGTCAAGGCAGCGGTCCAGAGCTTCACCGGGATCCATCTGATCTTCAGGATCATAATCGTAGTAGGCAAAGGACCAGAAGATGGAGGAATAACCCATCTGCTGCAAAAGAGCACATGACTGCTTGCTGGCATTACCCTGCGGGAAGCGGAATAATCTCATCTGGTAACCAAAGGTATCATAGATCTCATCATTCAGCTTCTTAATGTCTTTATATTCTGCCTTTAGACCAAGGGAAGGCATGCCTGAAGCCGGGTGGGAACAGGTGTGATTTCCTATGATATGTCCCTCATCGATCATCCTCTGGATCAGCTCCGGATGTTCATCGTAGAACTGCTCGGTGACGAAGAAAACAACCTTCACATTTTTCTCTTTTAAAGTATCAAGAATGGTGGGGGTGTAACCATTTTCATATCCCTCATCCATAGTGAGGTAGATTGTCTTATCTTCGGTGTCTATATGGTTATAGGCGGAATATTTACCGTACAGAGAATCATAGTAGTCCAGTCCGTCAGGACGGTTAAGGTCATCTCTCCACTTGTTGGAAAAACCGTATTCCTCAGAATCATTGGAGATCTTGGACAAGGCGTCGAAATCCACATTGGTCACATCCATCTTCTCTGAGGCGTAGGCAGGCAGGTTTCCGGCGTTGGTTTCCGGTACCGCCTGAGTGGTTGCCTCTTCAGGAGCTACAGTAGAAGCCTCTGTGGCTGCCTCGCCAGCTACCGGCGCTTCCGTGGTTTCTTCTATGGTGCTGGCAATCTGTGATGTCTCCTCCTTCGTTCCATTTGATGTGGAATTCCCGCAGGAAGCCATGGTAAAACATAAAGAAAGTGCTGTCAGAATTGCGATTGATTTCTTCATGAATGGTTGTCCTCCTATTTGCTTTTGTAATAAGTACGCTTGAAACGTTTCGCAGTGCCGCTCCTTTTGATGTGGCATATCTTGATTTTATAATCGGACAGAGGTTCCAATACTTCACCGGTGTCCTTTCTGCTTAATTTAAGATATCTTGCGATAGCCCTTGCGTCAGCCTGACCCAGTTTCTGCAGCTGTTCCTTGGTACAGAGAAAATCGTAGAAATCGTCCTCATTATCGATAAAACCATGCTCTATAATTACAGAAGGAATATCTTTTTCAACGAGTTTACGGATGATGGCGTAGTAATCAGCCGGTTTTCCGTTCTCATAGGTATTATCTCTGGAAGCACGCATCAGGAGGCCATTATTCTTAAGTCCTACCTGGG
Source organism: Anaerobutyricum sp. (assembly GCA_045226235.1). Classification (GTDB taxonomy): domain Bacteria; phylum Bacillota; class Clostridia; order Lachnospirales; family Lachnospiraceae; genus Anaerobutyricum. Next base: position 1,709 of record JBGVCE010000355.1, on the reverse strand, counting down.
ACAGTTCAAAGGCGATATTACATCCCAGCCTCTGCCCGGCTTTTCCAATCTCCTTCTTATAATTACCAAGGGGAACTACAACCTGGAAACCACTGGCAGGGCCTCCGGCCCCTACCAAAGTGTTGTTGTGAAGGCTGACAAAGAGGTCTGCTTTCTTCTTGATGGCAAATCTGGCCCTTTCTTTAGGGTATAGAAAGACATCCTTGTTTCTGGTCATGATTACCTTGATATTGTTGTATTGTTTCAGTTCTCTTTTCAGATACTTGGCTATCTTGAAATTCACTGTTTTCTCATGGATTCTTCCTTCTTCAGTCTGGTAGAAGGCTCCGGTATCGTTTCCTCCGTGACCCGGGTCAATTACTACACGAAAGATTTTCTCTTTCTTCTGCGTCGTTGTGGCAGGAGCTTCCGTGGCGGAGGTACTTGCTTCAGCAGCAGCCTCGGCAGCCTGCCTCTCCCTGGCCTCCAGATTTCTTTTATTTCCATAGCGTATGGAGACAGCCAGGATCAGAATACTGATGTACAGGTACAGATATAGTAATATTCGTTCGTAATCTTCACGGTTTATCATCTCATATCAACTACCCCTCCTTATATTAATAAATAACGTCTATGGGACGCACAAACACTATTCTAACACAGAATATGCAAAAAAACATACCAATTTTTCAATTTAAGAATATTTAAGAATTCCTTAATATTTCAATTATTCACAATGAATGTCCGCTGATGCGCCCATACGGTTAATCTGCGTTGCAATATAGCCGGCGCCGTAGCCATTATCAATATTTACCACGGCGACCCCGTTGGCGCAGGAATTGATCATGGTAAGCAATGCGGAAAGACCGTGAAAACTGGCTCCGTAACCGACTGAAGTAGGTACGGCGATGATGGGTTTATCCACCAGTCCTCCAATCACGCTGGCCAAAGCTCCCTCCATGCCGGCAACCGTTATCACACAGTTGGCTGTCTGGATGGGCTCCAGTTTAGATAATAATCGGTGGATTCCGCTAACCCCCACATCATAGACACGTTCCACATAGGAACCAAAGTACTCGGCGGTGCCTGCCGCTTCTTCCGCCACTGGTATATCCGCCGTACCTGCGGAACATACCGCAATCTTACCGATTCTTTTCTTTCCTTCTTTCTCGTATTTAAGAATCCGGGATACTTCATCGTACTGGATGGAAGGGATATAATTTTTTATCAATTCATACTGGTGCCTGCTGGCTCTGGTGCCAAAAACTTCTCCCCGGGCTTCGAAGATATGACGGTAGATACGGACCAGGTGCTCATCTGTCTTACCACTGCAATAAACAACCTCCGGAAAACCGGAACGTATCTCCCGGTGGGTGTCCAGTTTTGCAAAATCTTCCAGCTCCTCAAAAGGTTTTTTCCGGAAAAACAATTCTGCCTCTTCCACTGAAATCTGTCCTTTTTTCAATTGTTCTAGTATCATTCTGGTTTCCATAATCGGTCTCCTTTCCGGATTTCCTTATATCTATCATTTTAATAATCTTTCAAAACAGAGGGAAACTCTTATCGTTTCCATCTGATTGTATTATCTGCGGTGGGATATGTCAAATGGATCAAAAGGCAAAAATAATGAATTTCCTGTAGACTTACCGCCATATTTATTTTATAATATTATGGATTCTTTTCCGGAGAAAAGATGATGTAACAGATAAAAACAGGAGGAACTATATATG
>JBGVCE010000354.1:0-5209 GCA_045226235.1 Anaerobutyricum sp. | reverse complement strand
AACAGCGAGCCGTTTATCCGGCACCGCTACGATCCCGATATTCGGATCTATAGTACAGAAAGGGTAGTTGGCAGATTCTGCTCCTGCCTTGGTCAGTGAATTGAAGAGGGTACTTTTTCCCACATTGGGGAGTCCAACGATTCCTAGTTTCATTTTTTCATTCCTCCATACGAATATTTATTCTGTCTTTGTGCAAACATTAGTCATTCAGTGCTTTTTTCTTCCTATTATCTCTCCCATAATAACCGGAATCTCAACATTGCTGTTAAGATTATCCAGGATATCCTGTCTGAGTTCAGCTTTATCCTTAGAGAGAAGGAGGATTATGGTGGAACCTCCGTATTCGAAATGTCCCTTTTCTTCTCCTCTGTGGATTCTTCCGGCAGCGGGGTGATCATTTACGATCCTTCCTACCAGCATGGCTCCTACTTCCATCTGCACTGCCCGTCCGAAATTCTCCGTTTCGATCACGCTGTACTTTCTGCTGTTTTCCATGAATACCGGAAATTCTTCCAGAGCAACGGGTCTTACCGTGTGGTAAACTCCCTTAACTGCCCTGTCTTTATACTTCCACCCTGAATCAAAGTACATATATCTGTGAAAATGATTCACACACAGCCGGAATACCAGGGCATATCCTCCGTTAAAGCCGGCAGCCAGTTTCCTGTCTCTTAGAAGCCTGCGGACCGAATACTGGCTTTGTTTCACATTTAATACCGTATCTTCATTGATTTCATATCCACTGAGAAGTCCGTCGCAGGGAGCGGAGAGGTCAGATTTTTCTGTGCTGACTGGTCTGAGGCCTTCCTTTAGCCTTCTGCAGAAGAAATCATTAAAACTGTGAATACTGTCCAGCTGATAATCATTGATCCGGATTGCATTCTTCTTTATGAAAGGACCGATCAATACCTTAGACATCCTGCTATCCAGCATCTTTCCACATAGGTCTGACACCGGTTTGCTGATCAGAGGTCTTAGAAGGATCCTGCCTATTCTGTTTTTATATAGAAACATCAATGTGTCCATATAACCATCCTTGATAGATTCTTTTTATAACGTGTAGGTGCTAAAGGAGATAATACAGGCGATAAACTCCACAAGCCCGATTGATATCAGGATCAGCAATCCAATCTTTCCGGGTTTTCTCACCTTCACATTCAAAACAAAGGCGATAGCCACCACCAGCATGACCAGGAAATATACGATGGTCAGATCCCATTTGCCGAAAAAATGAAGAATCATGACCAATGGGAATATCAGGGCTGAGGAGGTTACCGGAAGTCCTATATAATAAGTAACCCCTGTTTCTTTGGCTTCCTCATTGCGGATATCGCAGGTAGCATTAAAATACGCAAGCCGGATCAATGCGGCAAGTACATAGAATAATGCGATAACAAGCAGGATGATGAGCATGGAAAAGGATCCTTCATAATCCTTCCTTTTAACGATCTCGGTGAAGATTCCGCTGATTCTAAGCTGCGCAAGCCCTATGGATACAGGAAGCACCCCAAAACAGATGAGGTCGGCCAGAGAATCAATCTGGATACCAAAATCCTTTTCCAACTGGGTACGGTTTTTCTTGGTTCTGGCCACAGTCCCATCAAAAGAATCAAAAATTCCTGAGACCATTAAGAAAAATATGCCGATCTCAGGATGTCCTACTCCGGTAACCGTTATAATGATGCCGAGGGTCCCGGAAATAAGTGATAAATAAGTTAGAATTACAGTATAATCATAAACGCCTATCATGGCTGGTCCTCCCATACAAAAATCCTATTAAAGTAATGATGCCGCTGACGGATACACAGACATAGAATGTGATTCCACGGCTGATAAGTTCTACATTATATGCCATCTGCCTGTTCATCATCCGGCAGAAGCCGTCTATCATAAGATAGTCAGAGATACCCATGCCGCCGGGAATCGGAACAAAATTGTATCCGATGGTAACCAGGCACTGCTTGGAGAATACCAGGGTCATCTTTAATTTCTCCCCCCCAAGGGATGCATAGATGAGCATAGGTACTACAAGCTGACACGATCTCTGAATCAGGTTCCAGAGAAAAGCGGTCAGCAGAACTCTCTTTTTCCCTGAAATCATGGCAGAACAGGCTTTGTAATCATTTCCTATCCTGGTTACTTTTGATAATTTTTTGTCTTTTTCTTTTATCAGTCTCTTATTATATAGAAATGTAATGAAATTCGAAAGTGGTTTAAAAATCAGTTCCTCTTTTTTAAGTAAGATAAAGAAGATAAGGACAAGAACGGATAAACCGACGAAACCAATTCCGATAAAAACCTTCGAGATGCTGCCAAAGTCCCAGAAAGCCCTTGGACTGATCAGGATAGACAGTATGCCTAAAACTATGATTGATAGGGTATACATCATTAGATTCAGAATAAGCGTCGCAGTTACGATTCCCATGGGTATGCCATCCCTGGTCATAAAGAAAGCACTGGCCGGCTGGCCGCCGGTTGCTGATGGGGTGATGGCGGAGAAATAGATATCCGACGTGCTGTATAAGAAGCCTTTCTTCAGGCTCCTGGGATGCCCGGCATATTTCAGAATGGAGCATATGGCCACACCTTCAAACCACACGAACAAAGCGGCAGATACAACCGCAGTGACAAAATAAGGTTTGTTCGATAGACGAAGGATGTCCAGCAGCCGGATGATGGAGATATCCTGGTTCTGCTTTAATATCATCCTGATGGTAAGTATTGCAAGCAGTACAGAGACGAAAGTCCATATGAAGTTTTTAGATATTTTTCTATTCTCTTTCATGAAATGACTCTATAACAATTACTGTCATCGGATTACTCTCTTCATGATCAGGAGACCGATCTCCACCACCATTACTCCTCCGATTACATCAGCGATTACATGCTGTTTCACAAAGAGTGTGGAAGCAAATACCAGTAAAGAGATGACAAGGTGCAGCGGTTTTACCCATCTCGGCAGGGACTTCAGATAGAAAGTACTTCTAAAGACGGCCCAGCTTTCCAGACAATGGATAGAAGGAAAGAGATTATCTGCGGAATCAATCTCGTAGAGATATCTGACACATCGGTTTAATAGGTCTGTTCCATTAATATCTGCCCGTACCATAGTTGTCGGCAAAAAAAGAAAGCAGATAAGACACAGGAGTTTTCCAATCATTTCTGCTCCAATCAGAGTGAGACAGTTCTCCCGCGTATCCCGGGATATCATATAAAAACCTATGATCCACTGAAGATAGGCCACCGGTATGTAGATGATGATGAATTCCTTCACATAGGGGAGAGCTCTGTCCAGCCATGTCTCCATAGAATAATGATGCAGGCCGGAAGTGAAGAATCTGCTTCCAAAATAAGTAATGATGTTAAAAAGTACCATTGCCAGCAATGCCTTGCATCCATAATCCGGAGGCAGGAAAGAAGTAATTGCTCTCCTCCATGAGGACATATTTACTGTGAAATCATTTTCTTTCATTTCTATTCATATTTACTCTCGATTTATCTGATTATAAAAAATGGTACAAAAGTATGTACCATAACTGCCATGAAAAGAATACCACTTATTGCTTTTATTGACAAGAGTCTGTCCTTTCTTAAAATTTTTACAAAAATTAAAAAAAAGATGTACTTTTTCCTTTACTTGCATTATAATGCTTTCAGTTAAAAAGTGTCAGATAAGGAAGAGGGAAAGAACATGGAATATACGGATATCCGTTTTCCGCATCTTGGAATTGTTTTCTCCAATGTGGGACAATACATCCAGATCGGTAATTTTAAGATCATGTATTATGGGATTGTGATTGCCATCGGTTTCCTGCTGGGATTGGTCGTAACCAGATGGGAGGCAAAGAAAACCGGGCAGGATACTGAGATTTATCTGGATTATTTTATTTACATGGTGGTTCCTGCCATCATCGGCGCCAGATTATATTATGTCATCTTTTCCTGGGATGACTATAAAGACCATCCCATTGAAATCCTTCTTTTCAGAAATGGGGGACTGGGTATCGTTGGCGGTATCAGCATGTCGGTTTTCGTCATGTTCCTTTTCTGTAAGAAGAGGAAATACAGTTTCCCTTTAATGCTGGATACGGTGGTGATGGGTACCCTGATCGGTCAGATCCTCGGCCGCTGGGGTAATTTCTTCAACCGGGAAGCTTTCGGGTCATTCACGGAAGGACTTCTGGCCATGCAGATTCCTGTTGGATACTTCGAGAAGATGGGGCGGCTGGCGGAACTGGAATCGGCCGGTCTTATGGATCATCTTGTCAACATTACTGTTCAGGGTAATACGGTGGCTTATGTCCAGGTCCACCCTACATTCCTTTATGAAGGACTGTGGAATCTCCTGGTCCTTATCTTTGTATTTTTCTACAGGAAACATAAAAAATTTGATGGGGAGCTATTGTGTATCTATATGGTGGGATACGGGATCGGCAGATTCTTTATCGAGAGCCTGCGGACAGATCAGCTCATCATCGGACATACCGGAATTGCTGCCACTCAGGTAGTTTGTATTCTGCTGATTATCGGTGGCCTGGCATGGATCATTTACGGGCGCCGGAAGCACCGTCTTGCACAGTCCCGGTAATTATGCTATAATCCACATCAGATGAGAATGTGACTCCCACCTTACGGGCGGGAGTCATAGTCAACATCTCTTAAGAATATATGCTGATGCATATGATAATTAGCCGGTTGGCTGGAGGTTATTATGAAACGTTTTTGGAAAGATGTCACTTCACATCTGAGCTATGCAATCTATTCTGCAAAGTCTGAGTTGAAATCTGAAGTGGCTAACTCATATCTGAACTGGATATGGTGGGTATTAGAACCATTTTGCTTTATGTTAATCTATTCATTTATCTTTGGTACCGTATTTAATGCCAAGGAGCCCCACTTTGGTCTGTTTATCTTTATCGGTCTGACCGCATGGGATTTCTTCTCCCGTAACGTCACCCAGAGTGTAAAATTGCTGAAGAATAATAAGGCCATCGTCACAAAAGTTTATATTCCAAAGTTTGTCTTATTGATCTCAAGAATGTTTTTTAACGGATATAAGATGTTTATCTCCTTTGGAATCATTGTAATTATGATGGTTTATTACCGGATCCATGTCACCTGGTATATCATCTTTATCATTCCGGTTTTCATCGTTCTCTTTACTTTGGCATTTGCCATCATGACCCATCTGATGCATTATGGCGTGTAT
>JBGVCE010000353.1:0-2995 GCA_045226235.1 Anaerobutyricum sp. | reverse complement strand
AAAGCGGCGAATATGGCACGGATGATGCAGATTCCTATCATCGGTGTGGTGGAAAACATGAGTTATGTGAAGTGCCCGCATTGTGATGAGAAGATTTATGTGTTTGGAAAGAGTCATCTGGAAGAAATCGCACAGGCATACCATATCCCTGTCCTGGGACGCATTCCTATGGATCCGGCCCTGGCAGCAGCCTGTGATGAAGGAAAGATAGAATTCCAGGAGAATGATTATATGAAGGATGCCATGGAGGTTATCCGGCATCTGTAATCCCTTAGCAGCTCTTAAGATGAGGGTTTACCGCTGAGGAATAATGATAGAATCCGGAGGTGTATATGGATAACAACGATAATAAGAAGAGGGATCCTAATAAGAACAGAAATATTCGGTCTGCCCTGATTATGGTGGCAATCTGCCTGGTGATCACCCTCTTATTTTCAAGTCTCCTGACCAGGTACCGAAACGGAAACCAGCAGGAGATCAGCTATAGTGAGTTTCTTACTATGGTGGAGAAAAATGAAGTCAAGGAAGTAACCGTCGGGGATTCAAAGATCACCATCGTGCCTAAAAAGCAGACGAATCCCGTGATGAAGACTACCTACTATACCCGACCCATATCGGATTACAAGCTGGTGGACCGGCTGAAAGAATCAGGAGTGAAGTTTACCAAAGAAGATACCAGCTCCAGTTCTACCATCCTTTCCATCCTCCTGTCCTATGTGCTGCCCTTTGTCCTGATCTACGGAGCTATGTTCCTGATCATGCGCAACCTTGGAAGGGGCGGAGGCATGATGAGTGTCGGGAAGAGCAACGCGAAAGTCTACGTAGAGAAGAAAACAGGGGTAACATTCGCCGATGTTGCCGGTCAGGATGAGGCTAAGGAAAGTCTGACAGAGTTGGTGGATTTCCTTCACGATCCCGGAAAATACCTGAAGATCGGCGCAAAACTCCCCAAAGGAGCCCTCCTGGTGGGACCTCCCGGAACCGGAAAAACATTGCTGGCCAAAGCTCTGGCCGGGGAAGCCAACGTTCCTTTCTTCTCCTTATCCGGTTCTGATTTCGTGGAGATGTTTGTGGGTGTCGGCGCATCCAGAGTGCGTGACCTGTTTAAACAGGCACAGAGCATGGCTCCATGTATCATCTTCATCGATGAGGTGGATGCCATCGGTAAGAGCCGTGACAGCAGATATGGGGGCAATGATGAGCGTGAACAGACCCTGAATGCCCTCCTGGCCGAGATGGACGGATTTGATTCCTCCAAAGGATTGATTATCCTGGCGGCCACCAACCGGCCGGAAGTGCTGGATAAAGCATTGCTGAGACCGGGCAGATTTGACCGCAGGGTCATCGTGGAACGTCCTGATCTTAAGGGACGTATTGAGACCCTCAAGGTACATTCCAGAGAAGTAAAGATGGATGAAACAGTGGACCTGGAGGCAGTTGCCCTGGCAACATCAGGCGCCGTGGGTTCAGATCTTGCCAACATGATTAATGAGGCAGCCCTGGCAGCAGTTAAGGCCGGAAGGACTGCGGTATGTCAGCAGGATCTGATGGAAGCTGTGGAGGTTGTCTTCGCCGGCAAGGAGAAGAAGGACCGCATCCTGAATGATAAAGAAAAACGCATCGTCGCTTACCATGAGGTGGGACATGCCGTCTGTATCGCCACCTGCAAAAATGCAGAACCGGTCCAGAAGATTACCATCGTCCCGAGAACCATGGGTGCCCTGGGCTTTACCATGAGTGTTCCGGAGGAAGAGAAATATCTCATGAGTAAGGAAGAGATGCTGGATGAACTGGTAGGTCTTTTCGGAGGCCGGGCGGCAGAGGAAGTTGTATTCCAGTCCATGACCACCGGTGCCTCCAATGATATAGAACGTGCGACATCCATCGCCCGGTCCATGATCACAATGTACGGTATGTCTGACCGGTTCGGCCCCGTTACCCTGGAGTCCATCCAGGACCGCTACCTGGACGGCCGGGCCGTTATGAACTGCTCCGAAACCACCGGCGCTCAGATCGATGAGGAAGTCCAGAAGGTTCTGAAGAATGCCCATGAAAGAGCTCTGGCCATCATCAAGGAGCACAGGGATGTTCTTGATGAGATCGCTGATTTCCTGATTGAACGTGAAAACATCACTGGCAAGGAATTTATGGATATCTTTAGCCGAAAGAAAAATGCTCCGGAAACTAAGGAGACTTCCGATGAGGAAATTACCACTGAGGAGACTTCCACCGACGAGATTCCTGCAGAGGCAATTCAGAAAGACCAGCCACAGGAACCAATCACAGAGTAAAAGATCAATAAAGACCATTGTGTGCGAAGAGGGGTATCCTTTCTTTGCGCTCAATGGTTTTTTCAGATACAAAAGACAGACGTCCCTATGGATGGAGGAATCACTATGTTTGACCTGGAAGAAGAATTAAAAAAATTGCCGGCAAAACCTGGTGTGTATCTCATGCATAATGATAAAGATGAGATTATCTATGTGGGGAAAGCCAGGATCCTGAAAAACCGGGTCCGCCAGTATTTTCAGTCCGGCTATAACCGCAGTATCAAGATTGAGCACATGGTTTCTCATATCGCTTATTTTGAATATATTATTACTGACTCTGAGCTGGAGGCTTTGGTTCTGGAGTGTAATCTGATCAAGGAACACCGGCCCCGCTATAATACCATGCTCAAGGATGACAAAGCCTATCCCTATATTCGTGTGACGGTGCAGGAGGATTATCCCAGAATCCTTTTCTGCAGAAGAGTAAAACGGGATAGATCAAAGTATTTCGGACCCTACACCAGCGCGGCAGCGGTGAAGGAGAGCATAGATCTGATCCAGAAGGTTTACAGGATCCGCAACTGCAATCGTTCCCTTCCAAAAGATATCGGGAAAGAGAGACCCTGTCTCTACCATCAGATCCATCAGTGCGATGCGCCCTGCCAGGGCTGGATCAGCAAGGAGGAGTACCGTAAAAACGTAGACCGTATGATGGAATTCCTTCA
>JBGVCE010000352.1:0-3948 GCA_045226235.1 Anaerobutyricum sp. | reverse complement strand
GATCCGATCTTAAATGTGTGCCACTTTGGCGCGCATTTTCTTTACTAGGTCTTCCTGCCTGTCTTTTCATAGCACTGAGTTTCATTTTGTAAGCAAATGCTTTCTCACTGGGCAGCAGTTCCTCCCTTTGGATGTTGCTGTCAACCATATATATGGTCGATTCATCATCCGTCATATCCCTGATAAACGCCGGGATAGAAGAGAGGCCTGCCAGTTGTGCTGCGTGCATTCTTCTATGGCCGGAGATCATCTCGTAGGAATTCTTTTCTGCAGGCCTGACAATGACAGGAGAGAGGACACCGTTTCTTTGTATACTTTCAACCAGTTCCTCCATCTTTTCGTCATCAATAACTTTGAATGGATGATTCTTAAAGCTATGTATTAGCTGGATGTCTACCTCACTGGCACTTTCTTCGCCAGGTACGCCCAGCAGTTCTTCCAGGCTTGCCATCTTTATCTTTTGTCCAGGTCTAGTTTTCATGATCGAGTACCTCCTTTGTCAGGCTCTGGTATGCAAGGGCGACTTTATTCCTTGGACAGTATCGGAAGATACTGCTCCCAACGGAACTGGCTTCGGCGGCCTTTACGGATAAGGGCACCCTGGTATCAAAGATTTGGATCTGGGAACCGTAGCTTTTCCTGACACTGGCATAGATATCTTTTGCATAGTTGGTCCGGAAATCTACCATTGTCAGCAGGATCCCTTCAAAGGCCAGCTTCCGGTTAAGCCGTTTCTTCACCATAAAAATGGTCTTGATCAGCTGCTGTAATCCTTTGACCGGCAGATATGCAGCCTGTACCGGTATGATTACAGTATCTGCTGCAGCTAAAGCATTGATCGTCATGATACCCAGAGATGGCATGCAATCGAGAAGGATATATTGGTAGCGGTCTTTCAGCATCTCGATATACTCCTTCAGGATGACCTCCCTGCTCATTACAGTCCCCATGGTGATCTCCAAAGCCGATAACTCAATGTTAGCCGGCAGAAGATCTACACCTTCCTCATGATGGAGGATCCCTTCCGCAGGATCAAAATCCTCCTCATTAATGATGGCTGTCATGATAGATGCCAGGGTAACCTTAATATCATCCGGCTCCACGAACCCCAGGCTGGCAGTCATACTTCCCTGGGGATCTGCATCAATGAGAAGTACCTTTTTCCCTTCCCGGGCCAGTCCAACTCCCAGATTTACTGTAGATGTAGTTTTCGCCACACCGCCTTTCTGGTTACATAAACAGATAACTTTACACATAGAATCAGCTCCTTTTCACTCGATTTCTTTTAAAATGCCTTTCCAGTAGATTGAGTATTTCTTCTTTTATCCGCTCACCCGTAAAGTCCTCCGGGAAATATCCTCTAACCTGATCCTGGTTAAGGATGATCCGATCTGTATACCTTTTTTTGTCCTCATTTAAGATCTGTTGGATATCTTTTTTCCATAGTTTCCCTTCCTGGCTCAGCTTTTTGATCCGCTGTGCCTGGGATAAGGATGGCTTGGTCTGGGAATATTCCATATAATCCAGGATCGCTTTTTGTTCATCCTTGGAAAGATAGGAGATTTCCACCGCAGGATTAAAGGAGATTTCTCCGGCATCCAGCTTTTGTATTAATTCTGGAATCAGCTCCGGAATTCTCAGATATCTCTGCACCTGCTTGGGGCTGTCTCCACCTTCTTCCCCCAAAATCTGGACCGTCCTTTTCCCTCTGTAGCCAATTAGACTACAGGGATTACAGTCTTTTTGTTTTTGTCTTTCAGCCCTTCTCCTCAGGGCTTCATACTTCATCTTATAAGCAAAAGCCTTTTCGCTAATGCTGATCTCTTCCCTCTGATTATTGGCATCGATCATGGCGATCACGGCCTCATCATCTTTCATGACCCGGATAATGACAGGGACTTTCCGGTATCCCAGCATTTTTGCTATAAATCTCCTTCGATGTCCGGATATGATCTCATAGCAACCTTCCGGTACCGGCCTTACGATCAGGGGAGTAAGGATCCCGTACTTTTCTATGCTTTCCTTCAGGCTTTTCATCTGCCGGTCTTCCCTGATCTTGAAGGGGTGGTCATGAAAATCACGCAACCGTTCAGTTTCGATCTCAATGATCATTTCCTCCGAATCAGATTCATATAGCGGTTTAACAGTTTCAGCCATTTAAATCACCTTCTTTCTCCAGTAAGCGTGTTAGGGTATTCTGCCCTGAAATGCAGAAAAGCCCATCTGAATCGAATCATTTTCTTTGATCCAATCCAGACGGGCTTTCCATCTGTCTTACAGCTGCCTGCCCATGCTCAGTTTCATCCTCCACTATATCCGGGGAAGCACCTTCCTCCTGGTAAAATGAAACTGATCTCGGCTTCTTAGCAGCTGCTAAGAAATCTTCTGTTGTTATGCTAAGACTCCCCTGCTGTTCCTTAGCAAGGATCCTCTGTAAAACCGGTTTTAACTCCGTTTAACCCCCTTAAGCTGAAGTAAACATGTGACTCCAACCTTTTCTTTGCAAAAACACCTTAGTTGCTATTTAGCAGGGGGGCAGATTATCTTAGCAGCCCGCTAAGATTTTTTATGGTTACTTAGCAGGCTATCATTCCTGATGTATAAGATTCTTGGGTAAAACAAAAAATGGAACAATTCGGTAATAATTACCAAATCATTCCATTTTTGGACGTCCCTGGGAGGATTCGAACCTCTGACCTATCGCTTAGGAGGCGATCGCTCTATCCTGCTGAGCTACAGAGACTTACCCTGAAATATGGCTTAACCATGCGGTTTTCACCATTCGGTCAGGTGGCCGGTTTATGATTTTCTGTAATGCAACAGATAATCTACTAAGGATTTTGGGGAATTTTTACTTTTTATTGTCTCCCACTTTACAAGCTTGACTTTTTACAAATTCTGACTTTTTTCTGGACTCGATTCGACCTGCTGCTCACTTTTACAAACTTCCATGGTGGCAGGTATTCCTCCAACTTAGGAGGCGGTCGCTCTATCCTGCTGAGCTATAGAGACGTACCCTATTATACGGCTTAAACATGCGGTTTTTCGCCGTTCGGTATGGTGACCGATCTATGAAAAGCTGCTAACATTTCCGTTAGTCTGCTAATCATTTAGGAAATTCTGGAAGCGTTTTTCTTTACCTTGTACTCTTCGCCAAAATTAGCACCATTTACTTCCATTTCAGTAATAATTTATCATGTGTCTGAACTCGATTCGGATAGATTTCCAGATACCTGTGTATTGGGAATCTTAGAGACACCGTCTCTTTTAGGAGGCGGTCGCTCTATCCTGCTGAGCTATAGAGACATATATTCAGACCTATTGATTATACACCATTATTCCGGATATGTCCAAGTTTTTTTCACTATTTTGTTGACATTATTTCTTCTATCCAGTTCAAAATATCCTGATATACGATATCTCTATCCGTTTCATTAAGTATCTCATGCCGGTCATTTTCATAGAGTTTCATTTTCACATTTCTATGACCCGTTTTTTGACAGAGGTTATAGAAGCGAATGACACCTTTTCCCAAATCCCCGACAGGATCATTATCACCGGATAGAATCAGCAAAGGAATCTCTTTTGGAATCCTGGCAATGTTTTTCTTCCGGCAGCTGTAGGCCACAGCCTGGAAGAGACCTAGATATCCATTAAGTGTGAAATCAAAGCGACAGGCAGGATCACTTATTGCTTTCTTCACATACTCTGCATCTTTAGTCAGCCAATGCTTATCAGGGTTTTTACCATACATATCGAATTCTTTGTATGAACTATTATATAGTAATGCCTTTACCAGCTTACTTCGGTCCTGCCATCCTCTGATTAATGCTAATACATGAGTAAGACCAATACCGAAATAAGTTAGTGCAGGTTCCACGAATCCGGTTCCCAGAATTATCGTACCGGCTAGTCCCTTGCCGTATATAGTGAGATAATATCTTGTCA
>JBGVCE010000351.1:0-5311 GCA_045226235.1 Anaerobutyricum sp. | reverse complement strand
TCTGGCCATCCTGGCAAGGTACTCTTTCACTGCCTCAAGCTGGCTCTTTTCCTTGGCTTCCGGCAATCTGAGATTGCGGTCCATGGCCATAAGCATGATCTCTTCTGCCCGGTCAATCTCTTCAGAATTATCCGTTTCACCATACAGACGGATAAAGTTCTCCAGACGCTCCGTATTAAAATCAGTCTTGGCATAATCGATGCCATCGTCTTCCAGATACCGATAAATGGAATCTGTAATCAAAACCATATACAGGTGGGTTTCCAGGATTGCAGACAGATCCTGTCCGTTCTCTTTAAGAGCTTTCTCCAGGTACTCTGACAACTGTTCGATCCACAGATATTGTGTCTTCTTCTTTCTGGAAGCTTTCGCTTTGTTGCCGGTCATCTCAACTCTACCGTTCAAGGCAATCATCTTAGCGATGTCTGTCTTCTGAGATCCGGCATCTTTATCATAGGTTGCTCCACTGTAACCGGACTGGAACAATTCATAAACCTCATCATTACCAACCTGAAGGTAACAGCGGCCGGCCTGTGTGATGTAGGCTGCGTCCGGTTTATGGAGCATATCATTACTATCCTGTCTATCCTGAACACGCAGACAGAGACGGAATTTTGAGTTACTCCAGATATTGTCATCAACGGTTCCGGATGGTTTCTGTGTAGCCAGGACCAGATGTACACCAAGGCTTCGGCCTACCTGTGCCACACTGATCAGTTCTTTCATGAACTCCGGCTCTTCTCTCTTCAGCTCTGCGAACTCATCGATGATGATAAACAGATGGGGAACCGGGAGGGTAGCCTCACCATTTTTGTACATCTTGGTGTAGGCGTTGATATTATTTACACCATTTTCATTAAACACTCTCTGGCGGCGTTTATTCTCACTCTTGATGGAAATCATAGCCCTTTTAACCTGGTTTCCGGAGAGGTTGGATATCTGACCGATCAGGTGAGGAAGACCTGTGAATAGGTTCGCCATTCCGCCACCCTTGTAGTCTATGATAAAGAATCCAATATCATCCGGGCTGTAATTAACAGCCAGTGACAACATGTAAGTCTGTAAAGTCTCTGATTTACCGGAACCGGTGGTACCTGCCACAAGACCATGGGGTCCGTGATATTTCTCATGAACATCCAGATAACATGGTACACCTCCGGCCTTATGACCGATCATGCCCTTGATATTGTCGTAGATCCTGTTCTTAGCCCACTGGTCTTTTACCATAAGTTCATCCAGTCCATTGACCCCAAGCATCTCGAAGAAGGTTATGGCTGATGGAATCTCTCCGCCTTCCTCAATCTCCTGAACCTGGAAACCGGCTAATTCTCTGGAGAATTTCTCCAGTTTTCTTCCGTCTACATAATCAAAGTCTATCTTCGTTCTCTCAGCAATCCTGTCATGGATGTCATACATCCCCTGGAATTCCTCATCATTCTGGATGATGAATTCACAGCTGTTTGGCAGATCCTCATAATGTTCTACCATAAGAATGGTGGTAAGACCGCAACGGGCATCCTTCTCAAAAACATATTTTGAGAACAGCTCTCCCTCCAGCATGGATAGATCTGAAATAAAGATGACATAATATGGCTTCGGTATCTCGTCAGCCTTCTCTTTCTCTTCACATCTGGCACGGAAAACCCTGGTCAGTTCGTAGAAAACTTCACTGGCTTCTTCTTTGGTGGATGCCAGGAAACGGGTTTTCTTATCCTCGGACCAGGTGTGGGGAAGCCATTTGGCGAAATTCCATGTGCTTACCTGTTTTTCATCGTTTTTATTATAGATACAGCCAATCTTTACATCGGTATAACAGTTGTTTGCTGCCAGTTGGGTACTGAGTATCCTGGCAATCTCCAAGCCACCT
Source organism: Anaerobutyricum sp. (assembly GCA_045226235.1). Lineage (GTDB taxonomy): Bacteria > Bacillota > Clostridia > Lachnospirales > Lachnospiraceae > Anaerobutyricum. Next base: position 3,444 of record JBGVCE010000351.1, on the reverse strand, counting down.
TTCTGCCGGTCGCCACCAATGATTCCAATCAGTTTATTATCAAGCAGGTCAACCCTTACCGGAACATTGTAAAGCTTCTCATAATTCTTTTTGATGAAAGCGGGTTTTTCTGTCAGATCATCCTTGTATAGCTGAAACCGCTTCTTAGGTATCTCGATCTTAACCTGAAAAGGAATATCACCAAGTCCCAGACGGTGGCTCAGGAAGTCATCATGGTTGTGGTTTCTGCCCCAAAGATTACCGCCTTCAATCTTGGAATCCAGACAGGTCATAGCATCCGGATATATTTCACCTAACTGCTTTGTGGTATCCTCATACAAGGTCCGGATGCTGTCGGTCTGTTCCACAAGGTATTCGCTGTATGCCTGGAAACGGTACTCTTCCTGTTCCTTGGCATCCTTCTTCTCATTTCTGGAATTGGCAATCCCCCAGGCCACGCCGATTATGGCAGAGGACAGGGACATGACTAACCCGGAATACATGTAGAGGGAGCTTCCTCCCCCTTCCATCTGGGTGGCATAAACCATCATCATACATCCAAGCAACATTGGAAGAGCCATGGTCACAGACGGGCCAATAGTTGACATCAGGGAAGTCTTTTTGTTTCTGACTTTCTCCGGAGGACTTTCAATCTCAATAACCTGCTCCTCGAGATTCTCATAGTTACGCGGGGCACGATGATAGATTGTCTTGCCGCCGTCCATCCAGCTTTTTTTCGGGAGCAGAGAAGTCTTCTCCTCCTCTTCATATTTCTGGAGTACATTAGTATTAAGCTTTGTCTCCTTGCCTCTGAGATCGATGGCAAGCATGCTCTCCAGATAGATAATATGAAGACCCATTATGTTGATATAATCACCAAACTTAAGTACCTGTTCTGTCTCAACTTTTTTGGAATTCACATAAGTGCCGTTGGGGCTCTTGTTGGTGATGGTACAGATGTCATCCTCCTTACGGAGAATAGCATGATTTTTTGAAACCATCTTAAGATAATTGTAGACAATATCATTGGACCCCTCTGATCCAATCATGATATCGTGGGATTGGGGAAGCACAAATTTCTCATAACTGTGGAAAATGGACTCCACTTCTTTTACGATAACGGTGACTTTCTCCTCATCCTTCGTGCGGAGAATCAGGATATCTTTGTCCTTTAGGTTTCTCCCCGCATAGCTTTTGTTTCCTTTTTGAACTGTATAATTACGGTCACCGCAGACTCTCCAGGTCTCATCCAATACTTCCAGTTTCAGGACGATATCATTTTCCAGCTGGAAATGCTCTTTGGAAAACGTAATCTCATAATCCGCATTATTTATGGAAGGTAAAATAAACTCTTTAAATGATTTCATCGAGTACACGGATAGTATAATACTCATATGAATTTACCTCCTTTTCTTATTGGAAAGCATGGAATCAAGACCTTCTCTTTGTTTGTTGTATTCTGCCTGTTCTTTTTTCTCAGTGTAGACTTTGTTGGCCTTTTTTATCATGACGATCAGGACGATCAGAACCACCATAATGACCAATGCATAACATACCAATGCCCCGTCTGATGTTAATACTGCCTGCATATCCATCTTATTCACCTCTTAATTAACCAGATCCCAGTTGCTGATACTATCTCCGCCTCCGCTGGATTTTTTCTTCTTGGAGGATGATTTCCTGCTGGAAGACTTCCTGCTGGAGGAAGATCTTCTGGAGGAACTGCTGGAGGAGTAAGTTGGTTCCGGTTCCGGTTCGGGCTCCGGTCCTTTACTTACAACCAGATTCACCTTGCTGTTCTTATCCACTGTCTTCTTAGCGGCAATACTCTGGCTGATAACATTTCCTTCGGCCACACTATCGCTGTATTCCTCCGAGGAAGTACCAAACTTAAGCTTGGCATTCTTCAAAGCTTCCTTAGCCTTGGTCAGGGTTTTCCCCTTTAAGTCAGGGATCGTAACCTGTTCGATTCCCTTGCTGACTACAACGGAAACCGTCTCAAACTCCTCCACAGTCGCTCCTGCAGCAGGATCCTGAGAGATGACATTCCCTTTAGCCACCTTATCAGAGTATTTCTTCTCGGTTACCTTATACTTTAGGTTTGCCTTAGTCACAAGCTCCTTGGCACTGGTACTTTTCTTACCTTTAACACTAGGAACTTCAGATAATCCGCCCTTGCTGATGACAACCTGGATCACATCGCCCTTTTTTAAAATTGTACCGGCCTCTACATTCTGGGAAATGATATTTCCCTTCTCCACAGTGTTGGAGTATTCTTCCCCGCTCTGCTCCACAGTCAGGGATTCGTCATCACCTGCGGCTTTAATCTGAGCAGCCTCCAGGGTCATATTAGTCAGAACCGGTACTTCTCTTTCCAGACTTTTCTGGTAATAATGATATCCGCCGTATCCGCCAACTCCCCCTAATAATGCGAGTATAGCGATTGCTGCAGCAACCTTCTTTCCGGATCCGGATTGACCTTTAGCCTTCTCCTCGGCTTTCTTTCCCCTGGCTTCTTCTCTGGCTTTTCGTTTCTCTTCTTCTTTCTGTTTTCTCTCTTCTTCTTTCTTACGTTTCTCTTCTTCTTTTCTGCGCTCTTCTTCCTGTTTTTTCAGTTCTTCCTGACGAAGCCTCTCTTCTTCCTGCTCTTTCTTGATCTTCTCCTGAAGAGCCTTTTCTTCCGAACTTCTTTCTGTAACCGCTGCAGATTCGGCTTCGGACACAGCCTGAGATTCACCGAACTTTCTGGAGTCCTCCATTGCTTTTTCGATCATCTCCTGCCTTTTCTTCTCATTGGACACCTCGGTCTGGAAGAGATAATACATACTCTCCTCCTGGTCCGGATATTGTATCTCCTCCGGCTCCTCCTCGGCTCCTCCAAAAAGGGCTCTGGTATGGTCACCGGACATAGAACTGTCTTTTCTCTTCATGGAAGAGCTGCTAAACTCATGGCTCCTGTTAATCAAATCCCCATCGGGGTAGATAATATTCACTTCCTGATCATTATAGTGGATACTCTCCAGCGCTTCCTTCATCAAAGTGGCACTCTCATAACGGTCTTTGGGATCGTAAGAGCATGCCTTCATGACAATCTCTGCCAGTCTTCCGTCTGCGTTACAAGGTTTTGGTACCGGTTTTCCGCTCATACGCAAAACATTGGCCTTCTCCTTGTCCGTAATACGCAGAGGCTGTGGGTAAGGTGGCAGGAAGGGAGTCCTGTTATTATTGAGGAATCGATAAAGAACGATACCCAGTGAATAGATATCTACCGATGAATTACATTCCTCTCCTTTATATAATTCCGGTGCCATGTAAGTGTAGGTTCCTTTTTTGGACAGATTGGTGCTGGTCCTTTCCACCTGTCTGGCGATTCCGAAGTCACCAAGCTTAAATACGCCAAGGTCAGAAACAAACATATTCTCAGGCTTGATATCCCTGTGGACAATATTGTATTTCTGGCATACT
>JBGVCE010000350.1:0-2937 GCA_045226235.1 Anaerobutyricum sp. | reverse complement strand
AGTGGTAGCCAATGAATCCCTCATAAAAAAACAAATCTATGGCAGTTTTGAAGATACAGAAGGGGTAGAGATGGAAGGTTATGGCGTCGCATATGCGGCTTCCCACGCCCTTAGCCCAAAGCCCCATACCATCATCGCCAAAAGTGTATGTGATTTTGCAGATGAAAGAAAAAACGATATCTACCAGAAATTTGCGGCATATACCAGTTGTGGTTTCGTCAAAGAACTACTGGAAAATGTGCTGACCTACTCGGGAGAGTGAGATTAGAAAAAGCGCCTGACTATTTCAGTCAGACGCTTTAAAATTATAGATTGGTTTCATGATGTCTATGATGTCCACTGATTCACGAATAACATCTATGATATCCTCCAGAGACTTGTAGGCCATAGGGGCCTCATCCAATGTGGAAGCGTTCACGGAGGTCGTGTAGATGCCTTCCATGGACTGGCGGTATGCTTCCAGGTTGAGCTGGTCCTTTGCCGCCCGGCGGGACAGGATTCTTCCGGCACCGTGTGGTGCGGAGTAATTCCATTCCGGATTACCTTTTCCCACAGCCAGCACGCTTCCATCCCTCATATTGATAGGAATCAATATTTTCTCCCCCTTATGGGCAGCTATGGCTCCCTTTCGAAGAATCATCTCATCCGTATCGATATAGTTATGGATGGTATGGAAGGAATCTCCTCCTGCCATTCCGGAACGATCCAGTAAGATTTCTGCCATCTTCTCACGGTTTCTGCGGGCAAATCGCTGACAGACTTCCACATCGTGGAGGTAGTCTTCCAGATAAGACCCATACAGATAACATAAATCTTCCGGAATCGTACTTTCTTTTTTATCCCAGGCAAGCATCTCCAGCGCCTTCTGAATCTCTGCTTTTCTTCCCTGTTCTTTGTAGGTACGTATAATTTCATCTCTTTTCCTGAGATATTCTTCTTTTCCCTTGCTTAGATCAATGGCCAGATGCTGATAGAACTCTGCCACCTGTTTTCCCAGGTTACGGCTGCCGCTGTGAATAACCAGATATTTGTTTCCATCCGCCGCTTCATCGATCTCGATGAAATGGTTTCCTCCACCCAGGGTTCCCAGGCTGCGCTCCAGTCTCTTGGTATCCTTTAAATCACGGTAACAGTGTAATTCCTGCAGATCAAAGCGTTCCTGTCTTTCCTCCCAGACATTTAATCCGGAAGGGATATAATGGGCTGCCTCATCGACTTTTACAAAATTGATCTCTGTTTTTCCCAGGTCTACGGTATACATGCCGCAGCCGATATCCACTCCGACGATGTTTGGAACCGCCTTATCCTTAATGGTCATGGTCGTTCCGATAGTACATCCCTTACCGGCATGCACATCCGGCATGATACGGATCCTGCTTCCTTCAGTGAACTCATAGTCGCACATTCTGCGAATCTGCTCGATTGCTTCCTCCTCAATGATGGAAGCATAGCATATGGCGGTATTAAACTTTCCTTTAATCTCTAACATAATTATCACCCATGCCTACTTTACCAAGAAAAACAGGTCTTGTCATTAAACCTCTGGTATATTTTTTTATTTGGTTTTAACCGTTTTCTTCGCGCTCCATGCAGAATAATATTTCTTACCCCCCACAGTCTTGTAAGATCTGATCTGGACGTAATATTTTTTCTTTGCTTTAAGCTTTTTAATCTTCACGGAGGTTTTTGATGCGCCAGCCAGAGTCTTGCTTTTCGCTCCTGCCATGGATGATTTTAAGCTGTAACGGATCTGGTAACCGTCAACGTAATACTTGGATCTGGCGGTCCATTTGGCGGTAAAAGCTTTCGCAGCTTTTGTGCAGGAGCTTAAACTGCTGGGATAAATCCTGGCGGCCAGTCCTTTAGCTACGATAGTATATTTTTGCGTATCCAGGCTGGTGTTTGGAGTCATGGTGTAGGTATTGGAAGCACTGCTTCCTGTCCTCAGGCTAACCCCGGAACCGGTCTTGAAAAGAATCCTGTAAGTAGCGCAGGAGTTGCCCGTGGCAATTACTTTTGCATTGCCGGTCACGGTTACGGTCGTGTTCTTATTGGCTCCAAAAATGGCAATACCTGCTTTTTCTCCTGCAGCTCCGAAGGATTTTGCCGTCACTTTTCCGGCGATGCTGGAAGCTCCCCCCAGATAGATTGCATGACTGGTGACTATGGATCGGGTTTTCGTCTGGGCATTAATATTTCCACTGCTTCCCACAGTCAGCTTATCTGTACGAACGCCATAACTGGTGATCCGGCCGGTTTCGTTGCTGGTGGTCAGGCTGCCGTTAACCGTCAGGCTGTTGGTGTCAATAGCCTCTGAGGTATTTGGATGGGTAATGGTAACCTTAAGGGAACTCCCCTTTCCAATATTCATGCTATCCGCACTTATGCCTGTACCGGCACTGGAATCGTCGATGGTCAGGCTTCCACTGCCGGAAAGGGATAGATTACCATTACATTTTAATGCTGTAATTCCTCCATAAAACAGTGAGGCGGAATAACCATATTCATCCTTGGGGTTTGAATTGGGAATCGTCAGATTATGGATTACATTCTTCCCGATCAGCCTAAGATTCAGGGTCTTTCGCCCATTATACCCCAAGGCACACACAGGATAACCCTTACTCTCGAATCCTGCAAATCCTGCTTTGGTGATGGTCGCATTGTTAAGGGTCAGGGTGTTGGAAGCAGGATCATAAGAAACAGTTCCTGAGATGCCTTCACCGGTTACTTTTGCAGCATTTGCACTGGAGGCAGAAACTCCGCCGACAAAAAGGCCATAGTATTCGGTAAGACCACTAACCGTTACTTTGGTAGAGATGACCGTCTCCCCATCAGATACTTTCTTCAAACCTACCGTGGCGGACCCGTTTTTCTCTGCGATAAGAGTAACGTCACAATGATGTAACCCGGTCCAGGTTCCGCCGCTGCTATTATTAT
>JBGVCE010000349.1:0-4387 GCA_045226235.1 Anaerobutyricum sp. | reverse complement strand
GATTATCCGCCATTCGCGCAAACTCGCTCCGCCAGTTTGTCTGACCAAGTTGTTTTTCCGATGCAGGCTCCGCTCAAACAAGCGCTCGGTGGCGGAAGCTAGCGCAAACCTCGCCAACGCAAACCTTGCAAACAGTCTGCCCCCATGGCCTGCAGTCCTCCCTCTTATCCAGGACTATCTTCCCAGGATTCCATCTTTTATTTATATCGAAAACCTGCCGGTTTCCGCCACGCCCGATGCCGGCTGTTTTGTGCTCCCCATGTGTTGTAATCCCATGGTGCCAGCCTGCCAGGAACTACAAAAGGCTGTCGCTTAGTGCGACAGCCCCTGTATGTTTACACTATTTATTTTTTCTCCTCCTGCGTACCAGATTAAACAGGATAATCAGCAGGAAGGCAGCGATGCCTGCCCCGGTGATGAGGAAGGCGTAGCGTATGCCGGGGAGCTGATAGCGGAGTTCGATGTGATGTTCTCCGGCATTCAGGTTCAGTCCCATATACTGGTAATTGATTCTCTGTATCGGTGTTTTTTCTCCGTCTACATAGGCGGTCCAGCCAGCCTGGTAGGGGAGGGTGATGCAGAGCATCTTATCGGTATCCAGGGTGATATCTCCTGTCACCCGGTTTGTTTCTGTGACAACATTTTTCAGAGTGTTTTCTTTCAGAGATGCCACCTGGGCCGGATACTGATCCATGGGCTGTACATAGATGGCGATGTCATCGTATTTCAGCATACCTGCAGCGGTGAACTCCAGCTTGCAGGAGTCGATGGCCTCCTCATGGTATCCCAGATTGAAGAGAAACTCTTTCTGGCCTGTGGAGTAGGAATCGATGCGGAACTTATAGAGATAAGCGGTTCCCTCTGCCTTGACATTGGTTTTCAGGAAGTGCTCTTTGGCGTCTTTTTCGTGGTAGATGTCCCCGGTGAATCCCAGATAAGTTTCGCAGTTTTTCTCCCCCTTAAAATGGAAGGTGATGGATCCGCCCTGCTCCACATTCAGGAGGCCTTCTTTCTCATCTACAGTGACACCCTTTAGATCCATGTCGGTGATTTTGATCTCATGGGCGGACAGCTTCAGTTTCCTGGTGGAGTCCAGATTGCCGTTATCTACTTTGGCATCCTGATTCACGATGGCGGTCATCATGGTCAGATCCTGCTTCTCCACTGCAGAATATTTGGAAGCCTCCTTCGCGGAAAGGATATTATCATAGGTATAACCCAGAGGAAGAGCATATTCATTTTCATATATGTATCTGGAGGCCTTCTTTCCTTTCTTTTCATAAATCTGATGATAGCCGTAGGGGATACAGGCCTTATTCTTGGAATCTGTCGCCAGGTATTTCACACTGGCAAGTTCGTTCAATATGCTGCGGGCGTTGTAACTGTATATACTTACAATGTTCCAGTCGCAGTTGCCCATGGCGCTGTTGTAATCCACGATGCCGCTGCCCAGGGTACTGGTGAAGGTAGAGATGTCATTGTATCCCAGCAGAAGGCTGCTGGAACGCTGATTCCCGGTGGTCTTCAGATTGGTAGCCCGGTAGAATTCCTTATCTTCTCCCACTGCTTCTTTCAGATATTTCAGGGCACTGGAAGTCATTTTCTTTTTGGAAGTTCCGTATTCCACATAGGTTCCCAGATGGGTTCCGGTATCAGAGCCCGCCATAATGAACATGTTGGCATTGAATACGATACAAGCTAAAGTCACACTCAGCACGATATATTTCTTCGCCGTTTTAGAGATGGACAGCTGCCTTTGGTTGATCAGATATAAAACAATCAAGGTTATGGCCAGAAGTCCGAAAGCACCGAATACTTTATCGGTATGGTACTTGGTGGAGAAGTATACGATTCCCCCATAGAGGAAAGTCAGTCCTGTCATAATCCGAAGCTCACTGGCAGTCAGCTTGGACATCTTACCCAGCACCTTGGCCAGGATAAATGCGATAAGACATGCGTAGATGTAACACCAACGATTATTTACACTGGAGAAACCGCTGAAAACATATCCGCAAACCGGGAAGATGCAGAACAGGGTGGAAATCCAGAACAGGCAGCGCAGCTCTTTTTTCGCTTTGCGGGAAAAAAGCAGGACGATAGCCAGTAATGCGATGGGAGCAAACCCCAGTTTCAGCCACATACCCGGTGTGAAGGAGTCTGATATAAATGAGATAAAAGAATCAGAGATCCATTCCGGACGGTAAAACAGAGCGGTGGTTGACAGAAAACTGTCCAGATTTCCTCCTTCCGTACGGCTTGATCCCATGTAGCTGGCAAAGGAAGTAAAGATTGAGATGATCCCGATACTGGCACCCAAAACATAACTTCCCACAATGATGAGCCCCCTGGTGAAGAAGGTCATAAAGTTTCTGTACTCTTCAGTACACAGAATCCTGACCACGAAGTAGATTCCGATGGCTATGGTGTTCATCCATAAGAAATAGTAGGAACACAATAGGGACAGAGCCACAAGGACAGTCATCATGTACCATTTTTTATCCCGGATCAATCTCTCCATGGCAATCACCAGCAGAGGAAGAAGAATCAGCGGGGTAAGGAACTGTCCGTGTTTGGTTCCGGCATAGATGGCATAACCCGAAAAGGCATAGACCATACTGGATGTATATGCTGCATAATGACTTCCCCCGAAGAAAAGGACCAGGGCTGAGAAGCTAAGTCCTGCCAGGAAGTAACGCAGGATGATCATGGCACTGTAGACGGTTTCCACCTGTGAAGGATGGAAAAGAAGGTAGAGCCAGTAAATCGGATCATAGCTGATGGCGATGGTGGATCCCAGACCACTGGAGAAATCATATTGTTTAAAGTTCATGTTCCCATGCAGGATGTCCTTCAGGACGCCCGGGATGGTCTCCATAAACCGGTAGATTTTTGGCACATACTGGCCCAGGCCGTCCACGTACCAGATTAAGGTTCGATGCTCATGTATATAAGGTACAAAGATAGCGAGAGCAATTACAGCAAAAATGGCAGTGTAGCCAAGCAGATAGAAGAGTCCGCGCCAGACTTTCTTCGGTTGCTTTTCCTTATAAAAAGACAGGATGCAGTTCTTCAGGTTCTGATAGAAAATGAACAGGCTTTCTTCTATCATTCCATAGATACCCTGTAGCAGGTAACAGAAGAATATGCCGACCCAGGCAACAAAGGCGCCCACGATGGTCAGGGCAGGTACTTTAAGATGGAGCAGAATCATGACTCCTGCGAACAATAAAAACAGAATGCTCAGAATCATAAGTTTCTTCTCGTAGAAAGGAAATTCTTCCTCAGCTGCAAGGCCTGCTCCGAAAAAGATGAAAAACAGATAAGGGAAGATTGGCACAGCGCCTACGATATCTGCACCGGTGAATATACCCACCAAACCATAACCGATGAGCCCCTCCGGAATGTAGGTGCATAGGAATCCTGCGATGCAGATTGCCGGAAGGAGCCATTTCCTCCCGGGGTGATTCATCAGCGGTCTCCAGAGGAAGGCAGCCATGACATAGAGGATGGCCAGGGAGACGAAGATGGCCGCCAGACTTGGTATCCGGATCAGGGCAAGGAGATCTTTGACTGTGGGAAGAGGATCCCTTCTGTCGAGGAGCAGTTCCTTTAAGAAGCCGATAATATAGAAATGCAGCATCCAATGGAATGCTTTCTTTAAAAGACTGCTCTGGAACTCCTTCAGGTCCTGGTACCTTTGGTTCAGGGTGCCAATCTCATATCCGGCAGTGAACAGCATGCCGGGGATATATGTGTACTGGGCCATGATGACCAGATATCTCAGGACAGAGATATGGGTCAGCTTAAACAGGAATGTACTGCAAAAGAATAAGAGATAGAACAGAATATATAATTCTCTTGTAAAAATGTCTTTGCGTTTCAATGGAATTTCCTCCTTCTTATGAGAACCATCCATGGGTTTTACAGGTTCTGTAGATACCATCATCTATGTTGCCGGGCGCGATGTAATCTGCCATGTCTTTCAGTTCCTGGCAGCCGTTTCCCATGGCAACCCGATAGAAGTCAGGGTCAAACATGCACATATCATTATAATCATCTCCGAAAACAACCACATCTTCCGGCTTTCCTCCAACCAGTTCCAGCATCCGGAGTATCCCACCTTTTTTGTCATCCGGCTGAAACATCAGATACTCCGGCTCGAACCGCAGGCTGCCCAGAGTGTCCCGGAGAGTGAGACGTTCTTCCTCCTCCCTGGGAATGGAAATGTATAATTTGTAGATGGCATCATAATCTGCCGGGTCGTAGTTTTCATTAATGATGTAAGTAGTAGGTTCTTTTCGGCTGCCCACCTGGTCATAAAAAGCAAAACTGTTGGCGTATACTTTATCGGAGTCGTCCATGGCGACCAGCACGCCATATCCCAAAG
>JBGVCE010000348.1:0-3838 GCA_045226235.1 Anaerobutyricum sp. | reverse complement strand
CCGGCCCGGGATCCTTCACGGGACTCCGCATCGGATCCGCCACGGCTAAGGGATTAGGATTTGCCCTGGATAAACCTTTGATTTCTGTGCCCACTTTAGAGGGGATGGCATATCATTTTGTGGAAAGTGAAAAACTGATCTGTCCCATGATGGATGCCCGCAGAAAACAGGTGTACACCGGTATCTACCGTTTTGATCATGGAAGGCTTACCACGGTTATGGAAGGCTGTGCCTGCTCCGTGGAGGAACTGATTCAAAGGGTAAATGAACTGAATCAGGAAATCATCTTCCTGGGGGATGGTGTTGCCATGGCCCGGGAAATGATGGAAGAAGGAGTCAGGGTGGAACATAGATACGCCCCCCTGCATATGAACAGACAGAGGGCAGCCGCTGTAGGCGCCAGGGCTTTTGACCTGTACAGAGCAGGACAGATCCAGACTGCGGCGGAACATTCGCCGGTATATTTCCGGAAATCCCAGGCAGAGAGGGAGCTGGAGGCGAAAGGAAAGCATCTTGCATCTGACAGTGTAATCCGTGCTTATTAGGAGATGAGGATAATGCGATTCCGAAGCATGGAGATAGAAGACAGTCAGGCAGTGCAGGCATTGTTTGGGGAGTGTTTTTCCCATCCCTGGAAGAAAGAAGCCATAGAAGAGACATTCACCATGGAAGGATATGTCTCTCTGGTGGCAGAAACAGATCACAGAATTGTGGGTTATATCGGTTATCGGTCTGTCCTGGACGAGGCTGATATCACCAATGTGGCAGTAAGTCCTGATCTGCGGAGAAAGGGTATCGGCCATCAGTTGCTGGAGAGACTGCTGCTTATGGCGGAGGAAAAGGGCATCTCCACCATTTACCTGGAAGTAAGGGTTTCAAATACAGCGGCGATCACTTTATACGAGCATGCTGGATTTCGCGTCTGCGGGCAGAGAAAGAACTACTATACTGAGCCGGAAGAGGATGCTCTGCTGATGATTTATCAAAAATAAAAGATATCGTAATAATATAGAACAGTAATTTTGGAAATGAGGAAATAAAATGCTGGAATTATGCCTGATTGGCTGTGGAGGAATGATGCCTCTGCCTTACCGGAGACTGACTTCCCTGATGGCCAGATATAACGGCAGCAGTATACTGATAGATTGTGGGGAAGGGACTCAGATCGGGATTAAGCAGAAAGGGTGGAGTTTTAAACCTATCGATGTCATCTGTTTTACCCATTATCATGCGGACCATATCAGCGGTCTGCCCGGACTTCTGCTTACCTTGGGTAATGCAGACAGGACGGAGCCGCTTCTCCTGGTGGGACCCAAAGGGCTTGTCCACGTGGTTAATTCTCTTAGGGTAATCGCGCCGGATCTTCCTTTTCCAATCATTTTCCGGGAGCTGGAAGAGCAGGAGGAAAGGATTGACATGGGCCGTTACTACATCGAAGCCTTCCGTGTCAATCATAATGTGACTTGTTATGGCTATGCCATCTGTGTGGACAGGGCAGGCCGGTTTGACGTGGACAGAGCAAAGGCGAATGGGATACCCATGAAGTACTGGAGCCGTCTCCAGAAAGGGGAAACCATCGAAACCACGGAGGGGGAGACCTACACCAGTGATATGGTGCTGGGACCGGCTAGAAAAGGTCTGAAATGTGTCTACACCACAGATACCAGACCTGCAAAATTCATCTACAAATATGCGGCACAGGCAGATCTGTTCATCTGTGAAGGCATGTACGGAAACCCTGAGAAGAAAGAGAAAGCCATGCTGAACCGCCATATGATGATGTCCGAGGCGGCAAAAATCGCCAACAAGGCTCAGGCAAAACGCCTGTGGCTCACTCACTACAGTCCCTCCCTTGCTTATCCGGAAGAATACCTGGATAGCATTCGCAAGATTTGTTCATTTGCGGAACTTGGAAAAGACGGGAAGAGCCTTACCCTACGATTCGAGGAGGAGGATTCCTAAGAGAAACGCTAGCGAGTCTTGATTGGAGGAAATATGGAAAAGAATAGGAAGGATATACGGATCCTTGCCATTGAGACATCCTGTGATGAGACGGCTGCGGCCGTTGTACAAAACGGCAGGGAAGTATTATCCAATGTCATATATACACAGATTAAGCTCCATACTGTCTTCGGGGGAGTTGTTCCGGAGATAGCATCCAGGAAGCATATCGAGAAGATTAATCCGGTGATAGAGACCGCCCTTAAGGAGGCAAATGTCACCCTGGATGAGATCGATGCTGTGGCTGTTACTTATGGCCCTGGTCTTGTAGGTGCGTTGCTGGTGGGGGTGGCTGAGGCAAAGGCCATCGCCTATGGAGCAAAAAAAGCACTGATTGGTGTCCATCATATTGAAGGGCATATTAGTGCCAATTATATCGAACATAAGGACCTGGAACCGCCCTTCTTATGTCTGGTTGCATCCGGAGGACATTCCCATCTGGTGCTGGTTAAGGACTATGGTGTGTATGAAATCATTGGTCGAACCAGGGATGATGCGGCTGGGGAAGCTTTCGACAAGGTGGCCAGAGCCATCGGGCTTGGTTACCCCGGAGGACCCAAGGTAGATAAACTTGCCAGGGAAGGTAACCGGCACGCCATCGTTTTCCCCCGGGCCAGGATTATGGATCACCCGGATGATTTCAGCTTCAGTGGTTTGAAATCTGCCGTGTTAAATTATCTGAACCAATGCCAGATGAAGGGGATAGAGGTAAACCGGGCAGATGTGGCTGCATCTTTTCAGCAGGCGGTGATTGATGTGCTGACCGAACATACTATAGATGCTGCTAAGAGAATCGGAGTGGACAAAGTAGCCATCGCCGGCGGAGTGGCTTCCAATTCTTCCCTGCGAAGCCAGATGGAAGAAGCCTGTACCCGCAGACGGATCCGCTTCTACCATCCCTCTCCGGTTTATTGTACCGACAATGCGGCCATGATCGGAGCTGCAGCATATTATGAATATATAAAAGGGGTACGCCATGGCTGGGATCTGAACGCCATTGCGAACCTGAAGATTGGTGAGAGACGGTAAAGTTATGGATCAGAACAGGACGATTGCCATCGTGATGGCTGCCGGAAGGGGCAGCCGGATGAAGACAGACATTAATAAAGTATATCTTGACCTTTTGGGGAAACCTGTGCTGTATTACTCCCTGAAAGCCTTTGAACAAAGCAGGATTCATGAAGTAATCATTGTGGTTTCGCCCGGGGACGAGGATTATGTACGTAAGGAAATTGTGGAATCCTATGGCCTTCGGAAAGTGACTAAGATCGTAACCGGAGGAAAGGAACGCTTTGAGTCGGTATTTAATGGAATCGAAGCCTGCCCCGATGAAGGTTACATTTTCATTCATGACGGAGCCAGGCCATTTATTCTTCCGGAACAGATCAATACCTGTATCGAGGAGACAGCCAGATATAAGGCCTGCGCTGTAGCCATGCCGGTAAAAGACACCATAAGGATCGTGGACGAGGAGGGCTATTCCTCCCTCACTCCTAACCGCAATTTTGTGTGGCAGATGCAGACTCCCCAGTGCTTTCTTCTGTCGGAAGCAAAAAAAGCATACAAGATTATGATGGAATCCGGGGACAGGGATATCACGGATGATGTGATGGTGCTGGAACGATACGGAAACAGACGATCCAAGATGATCCGTGGGAGCTATGACAACATAACACTTACCACACCGGAAGATATGGTGATTGGAGAAAGTATCCTGAAAAAATATTTAGGAGATGAGTGACAGATGATAGATAAGTTGAATATACCGGAAGAACTGCTCCGTGATGGATTGGGATCTTCGGATGGTGCAGATGAATCCATATATCCGGCAGAACAG
>JBGVCE010000347.1:0-3809 GCA_045226235.1 Anaerobutyricum sp. | reverse complement strand
GATATCACCGGTCTCATGAGTCTCCACATAACGGATTCCCTCCGCGGTGGCTCTGGCTGCCGCCACGGTGGTGATATAAGGTGTGCGGGACTTAATGGCAGCCTTTCTTAAATAACTGTCATCATAGATGCTCTCCTTGCCTGCCGGGGAGTTGACGATCAGGTCAATCTGGCCGTTGGTGATGGCATCCAGGGTATTTGGACGTCCCTCATAGAGCTTTTTGATCTTCTGGGCAGGAAGGCCTGCTTCTCTTAGAAGATCACAGGTTCCGCCTGTAGCTATGATCTCAAAACCGGAATCATGGAAGCTCTTTGCCACATCCACGATCTGCTCCTTATCCTTGCGGTTTACGGAAATCAGGATCGTTCCTCCCAATGGCAGAGTGGAACCCACACCTTCCTGAGCCTTATAGAAAGCCTCACCATAGGAAGGAGACAAACCAAGCACTTCGCCGGTGGAGCGCATCTCCGGTCCCAGAAGCGGATCCACTTCCTGGAACATATTAAATGGGAAGGCTGCCTCTTTCACACCGTAATAAGGGATGTGCTTCTCCTTCAGGGCAGGTACCGGGGATGGTCTTCCCGTAAGTTCCCTGGTAATAATATCCGTGGCGATGGGAACCATCCTCACATTACATACTTTGGATACCAGTGGAACGGTCCTGGAAGCACGGGGGTTGGCCTCGAGCACGTATACCTTGCCATTCTCGATGGCATACTGCATGTTCATCAGACCTTCTACATGCATCTCTTCCGCAATCTTTCTGGTGTACTCCTTGATGGTCTCCACATTTTCCGGGGAAATGTGAAGAGATGGGATGATACAGGCAGAGTCTCCGGAATGGACACCTGCCAGCTCGATATGCTCCATAACAGCTGGCACAAAGGCATGTTTTCCGTCACTGATGGCATCCGCCTCACACTCCAGGGCATTGTTGAGGAAACGGTCAATCAGGATCGGACGGTCCGGTGTCACACCAACCGCTGCCTTCATGTAATCTTCCATGGATTCATCATCGTAGACTACTTCCATACCGCGGCCTCCCAATACATAGGAAGGACGAACCATAACGGGGTAGCCGATCTCATTTGCGATGGTCTTAGCTTCCTCCACAGTGGTAGCCATGCCTGCTTCCGGCATAGGAATCTCAAGCTTATCCATCATGGCGCGGAAATGATCTCTGTCCTCTGCAAGGTCAATGACTGCAGGGGAAGTGCCCAGGATCTTAACGCCGTACTTCTCCAGGTCTGCAGCCAGGTTCAGAGGAGTCTGGCCTCCGAACTGGGCGATAACGCCCAATGGCTTTTCCTTATTATATATGCTCAGTACATCTTCTAAGGTAAGGGGCTCAAAGTAGAGCTTGTCGGAGGTATCGTAATCCGTGGAAACCGTCTCAGGATTACAGTTTACGATGATGGTCTCGAATCCAAGCTTCTTAAGAGCCAGGGAGGCATGAACACAGCAGTAGTCAAACTCGATACCCTGACCGATTCTGTTAGGGCCGCCGCCCAGGATCATGATCTTCTTCCGGTCGGATACCGGATTCTTATCCTCCGCATTATAGGTGGAATAATAGTAAGCGCTGTCCTTTGTTCCGCTGACATGAACGCCTTCCCATGCTTCTTCCACACCAAGAGCAATCCGTTTTTCACGGATATCCTCCTCCGGAATCTCCAGCAGCTGGCTTAAATATTTATCAGAGAAACCATCCTTCTTGGCGCTGATGAGAAGCTGATCTTCAGGAAGAGATCCCTTAAAGGTCAGGATTTTTTCCTCCTCTTCCACCAGTTCCTTCATCTGCTGGATGAAGTATTTCTTAACTCTGGTTATCTCATAGATTTCATCTACAGTAGCTCCCTTGCGGAGGGCTTCATACATGAGGAAATGACGTTCACTGGATGGGGTGTCAAGTTTCATGAGAAGCTTCTCTTTGGAGATGCTGTCGAAATTCTTTACATGGCCCAGGCCATAGCGTCCGGTCTCCAGAGAACGGATTGCCTTCTGGAAGGCTTCCTTGTAAGTTTTGCCGATACTCATGACTTCGCCTACCGCTCTCATCTGGGTTCCCAGCTTATCTTCTACACCCTTGAATTTCTCAAAAGCCCAGCGGGCGAATTTGATTACCACGTAGTCCCCGTCCGGAACATATTTGTCCAGTGTGCCGTACTTGCCGCACTCGATATCCTTAAGGGTAAGTCCGCAGGCCAGCATGGCGGAAACCAGGGCGATGGGGAAACCGGTTGCCTTGGAAGCAAGGGCCGAAGAACGGGAGGTCCTGGGGTTAATCTCAATAACGATAATACGGTCTGAAACAGGGTCATGGGCAAACTGTACGTTAGTTCCGCCGATCACCTGCACACGGTCCACGATCTTGTAGGCCTGTTCCTGTAATTTTGCCTGAACCTCCTTGGATATGGTCAGCATAGGAGCAGAACAGAAGGAATCTCCCGTATGAACCCCCATGGGGTCTATATTCTCAATAAAGCAGACCGTGATCATATTTCCTTCGCTGTCACGGACTACCTCAAGCTCCAGCTCCTCCCAGCCGAGGATGGATTCCTCCACCAGGACCTGGCCTACCAGGGATGCCTGAAGACCTCTGGCACATACTGTTTTTAACTCTTCCTTATTATACACCAGGCCGCCGCCGGCGCCTCCCATGGTATAAGCAGGACGAAGGACTACGGGATAGCCAAGTTCCTTAGCGATATCCAGGGCTTCCTCCACGGAGTAAGCAACCTTGCTTCTGGCCATCTCGATACCCAGCTCGTTCATGGTGTTCTTAAACTCGATACGGTCCTCGCCACGTTCGATGGCATCCACCTGTACGCCGATAACCTTCACGTTGTACTTGTCCAGGATTCCTTCTTTATAGAGTTCAGCACATAAGTTAAGGCCTGACTGTCCTCCCAGATTAGGAAGCAAAGCGTCCGGTCTCTCTTTGGCGATGATCTGCTCGAGACGTTTAACATTCAGTGGTTCAATATATGTGATATCTGCCGTCTCCGGATCGGTCATGATCGTGGCGGGATTGGAATTCACCAGCACGATCTCATAACCCAGTTTGCGCAGAGCCTTACAAGCCTGTGTACCGGAATAGTCGAACTCGCATGCCTGACCGATAACGATCGGACCCGAACCAATAATCAGAACTTTGTTTATATCATTTCTCTTCGGCATATGTCCTTCCTTTCTGAATCGCTCTAAGTATCTTTTACACTTTATCACTTTATCCCGTCTATTATAGACTATTTTTTTCCAAATTAACAGAAAAAAATACATAATGAACCATTTTTATCAAAAATGATAGAAATGAATTGTAATCTTGCCTTTATTTTTATTACATTTTTAAGTGCTTATTTTTTAGATGCAAGATAATAAATATGCCCGAAAAAGGGCAATAAAACACGATTTATAGCCATGCTTTTACCCTAAAAAGTGTTGACATGAAATCCATGCAATGATATTATCACAATGTATCTAAATATATTTAAGTCCGCGGCTTAGCGGACTAATTTTTTAGTACATACACTTATCAACTATCACTCTAGTCAAAAAAAAGGAATCAAAGTATCAGAAGGAGAAAGGAATTATGAAAAACAAAAAATGGACTAAGTTTGTTGCAGTAGTTTTGTCCTGTATGATGATCCTTATGATGGTTGCAGGCTGTGGCAGCAAATCAGGCGGCAGCGGCGACTCTGAAGGTGGAAAGACATTATACCTGGGTGGTATCGGACCTCTTACCGGTGCAGCAGCTCTCTATGGTAACGCAGTAAAGAACGGCGCTCAGCTTGCAGTGGATGAGATCA
>JBGVCE010000346.1:0-2393 GCA_045226235.1 Anaerobutyricum sp. | reverse complement strand
TGTCTTACCGCTACAGACCGGTGCTCTTTTTTACACTGGCATATCTTTTTACATGGATATTCTGGATCCCGGCAATTTTTATCCCTGGTAATCCCGGAGCTCTCCTTATGTTGATCGGCCTGACTGCCCCGGCAGTAGTTTCGACTATCTTCATCCTTATGTCCGGGTCGGATCTTCTGAAGAAGGATCTTAAGATCAAACTTATCGGGCTTTATAAAGTCAGGTGGAAGAACGTTATTCTGGCAATACTTCAGTTCGCAGGGATCGTTGTGTGTTCCATTCTGCTTTCCCTAGCGTTTGGGCAGTCCCTCGATCAGTTCGCATTCACTGAGGATTTTTCTTTTACCGGAGTCGGCGTCGCCGGTGCTCTTGTTTCGTGCACTGTTGCTGCCATCCTTGAAGAAGTCGGTTGGAAAGGATATTGCGAGGATTCCATAGGGGCATATATGAACTGGTTTTGGGAATCAATGGTATTTGGAATACTGTGGGCGCTTTGGCATTTTCCCCTTCTCTTTATCAAAGGGACTTATCAGGCAGGCCTTATGGTTAATCCTCTGTATGTGGTCAATTTCTTTGTGAGCGGGGTTCCAATGGGCTTCATCATTACATGGGTATATCTTGCAAGCGACCGTTCAATCCTGGCATGTATGATCTATCATCTTGTAGTCAATCTGCTTCAGGAAAAGATTGCCATGACCCCTATAACGAAATGTGTGGAAACAATCGTTGTTACTTTTGTGGCAGTGATTATTGTTATCATGAATAAAGATATGTTTTTTGAAACACGTCATGTCGGAAAGCTTCTCGAAACAAGATATGGAGAAGAGGGATTACCTTCTTTTTAGCTCTCTTCAAAATACCATCGTAATAAATAGTGTAGAAAAAAGGCAGGCATGTGCAATTTAAGTATTGATCTCCTGGTGTGACTATTTTGTGACTTTGGATTGCTTGTAATGAGGTCAGAAAACACACAGATTGAAAGGAGAAAATAGAATGAAGAAAATTGTTATAAGTGTTATCGCAATTCTCGTGGTATTAACCACTACAGCAACAGCTGTTTTTGCAAAAGAGGCGAGGGGAGTAACTTCAGACTATGGAACTGCAGTTTCATGTGAAGGATCTGATTTTTACAGAGAGCAGCTACAGAAGTTTGAAGATATGAAAAAGCGGGAGATTAGTGTCGAAGTCAGCCACAACGGTGGATACGTTGCCAAATCTTCTAAATTCTATGCCAGAAAAGTGACTGGCGTGGCTGAAAATGGAAACTTTATCCTTGGACCATGGGAATGCGTTGATAAACACACTAATGAGCCCATGGGTTCTGACGAATTCACATTATCCGGAACTTATGTCATGTTTGCTTACAGTCTTGATATCGTTTGGGGGACTAACTTCCCATACAGCGGTGTTTTCTGGGATAACATCAATGAGCCTGTTAAAGAGATTTATATTTCTCATTCGGGATTGTGCAGATGCGTATATATGCGTATTCTGGTAAACGGCGAAGAGGTTGTCTGGGAAGAGGATTGTTCTTCCCACACTGAGTGGACGCCATAATAAATGATTGGCTGATGTGAAGAAAAAATGTAATAAAGCTTTTCAGGCATTCTGGGGAATCTAAACCTAGGGTGCTTTTTTTTCTGTCTCAGCTAAAAAGGATTATTCTCTTTCTGAAAACACGGATATCAGTTACAACAGATCCAATTCCAGCAACGGCGGAGCCATCTGGAACGATACGGACGGAAGTATGATCACAATCGACTGTACGATCCGGGGCAACACGGCGAAAAAAGGTAACGGCGGTGCCATCTTCAACAAAGGTTGGATATGCCTTTATTGCTCGGATTCTGACTACACGATTAGTGAAAACTCCGCAGATGACTGCGGAGGCATCTATAATGATAGTACGGGACATGTGGACCTTGAGGGTGTTTCCATCCGTAACAACGAATCCGTCAGCCACGGCGGCGGTGGAATCGACAATTACGGTGTCCTGAATATCGACGGCATCTCTGTCACGGATAATACAGCGAAAAGTAACGGTGGCGGTATCTGGAGCAACGGGACCATCAATATCCAGGGCAAGATCGAGATCAAGAATAATTACAGCCTGAAAAACACACACAATCTGTATCTGAAGTCCGGGAAAGTCCTGACTGTGACCGGCAAGATCTCCGAGGATTCCGAGATCCGGCTCTGGGGGGAGAATATTCCCAGGCCTGTCACCTACGGCTGGAGCGCAAACAGTGGCATCACCTCCTCGGAAAAGGTCAAATCCATGGTTATCTTCGATCTTGACCTCAGATCCGCCATCTATGAAGATGGAGAATTGAATGTTCTTGTTACTTATCTTGACAGGAAATGGAACGGGACTAGGGTCACGGAAACAGAGA
>JBGVCE010000345.1:0-7691 GCA_045226235.1 Anaerobutyricum sp. | reverse complement strand
GATAACTACTCCTCAGGTATCTATGATAAGTTCAAATCCGAATATGAAGCTTCCGGCAAGCAGCTTGCCGCAGTAGAGGCATTCTCTGATGATGCAAACGCTGATTTTACCGCTCAGCTTAACAGCATGAAGAATGCAGGCGTTGAACTGATCTTCCTCCCGATCTACTACACACCCGCTTCCAACATCATGACCCAGGCAAGCAAGATGGGTTACGATGTAACTTACTTTGGTGTGGACGGTATGGACGGAATCCTGGATCTCGAAGGATTTGACACATCCCTGGCAGAAGGAGTTCTGCTCCTTACACCATTTACCCCGTACTCCGAAGACGAGGCAGTTCAGAATTTCGTAAAAGCTTACGAAGAAAAATTCAATGAGACCCCGATCCAGTTTGCTGCTGATGCATATGACTGTGTATATGCAATCTACGATGCATTCGGAAAGACAGGTCTTGATACAGATGCCAGCATGGAAGATATCTGTGAAGCACTGATCGGTGTATTTACCGGAGATTTCACAGCCAGCGGACTCACTGCAGAAGAGATGAAGTGGGAAGCTTCCGGTGAAGTAAACAAAACTCCAAAGGTTTGTATCATCGAGGACGGCAAGTACGTTGAGAAATAATCAAGAATACCATGACTAAGTGATTAATAGTTGTTAACTTGAGGGTGTCGCATCGATATGTGGCACCCTTAGCCATATCACGTGGAATAGAAGGAAGAAGAATATGAATTTTTTAAACAGTTTGATTTCAGGACTGAGTCTGGGAAGTGTATATGCCATCATCGCCCTGGGCTACACCATGGTGTACGGTATCTCCAAGATGCTGAACTTCGCCCATGGTGATGTCATTATGGTAGGCGGATATGTCTCTTTCTGCCTGACGATGTACATGGGAATGAACGGATGGATTGCCCTGGCATTGGCCATGGTCGTATGTACCTTGCTGGGTATCACCATAGAGAGACTGGCCTACCGTCCCTTAAGAGGAACCGGCTCTCTGGCGGTACTTATCACCGCCATCGGTGTTTCCTATTTTCTGCAGAACTCAGCTCTTCTGATCTGGGGCGCAAATCCCCGTGTTTTTACCAGTCTGTTCAATGGTGTGGATACGATCCATGCCGCCAACGGGCAGCTCACCATTACCGCAGAGTCTCTGTTCACCATCGTGGCCAATATCGTCATCATGATCTGTCTGACTCTGTTCGTAAGCAAAACAAAAGCAGGCAAGGCCATGCGTGCGGTTTCTGAGGATAACGGAGCTGCACAGCTGATGGGAATCAATGTGAACCGTTCCATCTCCATGACCTTCGCCATCGGTTCCGGACTTGCGGCAGTGGCAGGTGTTCTCATGTGCTCTGCTTATCCCGTCCTCATGCCCACCACAGGATCCATGCCCGGTATCAAAGCCTTCACGGCAGCGGTATTCGGAGGCATCGGCTCCATTCCCGGAGCAATGATCGGAGGTCTGATCCTCGGCATCATTGAGATTATGTCCCGTGCATACATCTCCACAGAACTTTCCGATGCCATCGTATTTGCTTGTCTTATCATCGTACTTCTTGTGAAGCCTACCGGACTTCTGGGCAAGAAGGTCAACGAGAAAGTGTAGGTGGACCATGGCTGAAAGAAAAGAAAACAGATCTGGAGCCAAAAGCTTCAGAAATATATTTTTCGGAAATGAATATAAAAAAGAAGCTACCATCTCCTACGGGATCCTAATCGTGGGATATATTCTATTACAGTTGGGAGCCAATGCAGGTCTGATCGGACGTAACCTGCAGGGACAGTTCGTCCCCATCTGTGTCTACGTCTCACTGGCCATCTCCCTGAACCTGGTGGTAGGTATCTCCGGGGAACTTTCCCTGGGTCATGCCGGTTTTATGTCCGTGGGAGCTTTTACCGGTATCATCGTGACCAGGATGATGGAAGCCTCCATGCCATCCGGCAATGTGCGGCTTTTCTTTGCTGTGCTGGCAGGGGCCATTACCGCCGCCATCGCAGGCATTATCATCGGTATCCCCATCCTGGGATTGCGGGGGGACTACCTGGCTATCGTAACCCTTGCCTTCGGTGAGATTGTTAGGAATATCATGAATGTTCTTTACTTTGGTCTGGACGGCAAGAAACTGAAATTTGCCTTCAACCATACCATTGACGGAGTTGAGGGAAATCAGAGAATCATCACCGGTGCCATCGGCGCTACAGGTGTTACCAAAACTGCCACTTTTACTACCGCCATGCTCCTGACCCTCTTCACTCTCTTTGTTGTTTTGAATCTGAAGAACTCCAAACATGGAAGATGTATCATGGCAGTCAGGGACAACCGGATCGCCGGGGAATCCATCGGTATCAATGTCAAGAAATATAAACTTATTGCCTTCGTGGTGAGTGCAGCACTGGCAGGGATGGCAGGAGCCATGTTCGGACAGAATTACTCCACGCTGGCCCCCCTTAAATTCAACTTTAACACCTCCGTACTGATCCTGGTATTTGTGGTACTTGGAGGTATCGGTAATATCTGGGGAGGCATCCTGGCTGCCACACTTCTGACTATCCTTCCGGAAGCCCTGAGGCAGTTCGCGGACTACCGTATGCTGACCTATGCCGTGGTGCTGATCGTGGTAATGATCTGTACCTACAACCCCACCATCCGTGCGAGAGCCGGTATGTTATGGGACATGATCAATCCCAGAAAAAAACGGAAGAAAGCAGCTGAAGGAGTTGCTGACGATGAGAAAACCGGAAAGGAGGAAATGTAGATGGCTGACGATAAGATTATAAAAGGCGATCCCATGAACACTGACATTTCCGACACCGGTCACGGTTATGAGGATCGCGAGCTGACCTATTATGATGATAATGTGGGCGGCAGAGCTGTCTTCGTGGATGCCAAAGAGCAGTGGGGCGAAGAAGAACCCTATCCTGATACAACCATTCTTCCTGAGAGGGATAAGGATATGACACCGGTCCTGGAAGTGAAAAATCTGGGAATCGACTTCGGAGGATTAACCGCAGTGGATAACTTCAACCTTGCCGTCGGCAGGACTGAGATCGCAGGTCTGATTGGCCCCAACGGAGCCGGAAAGACCACCATCTTCAATATGCTGACCAAGGTGTATGAACCCACCCGCGGGGAAATCTTTTTTAACAGTAAAAGTACCAAAGGGATGAAAACCGTGGATATCAATAAGGCCGGCATGGCCCGTACTTTCCAGAATATCCGTCTCTTTGACAAACTGACCGTGGAAGAAAACATCAAAGTAGCTCTTCATTCCTACACTGACTATCACCTTCTGAATGCAGTTTTTCATTCACCGAAGTACCGCAGGGAAGAAAAGCGTATACATAAAGAAGCCATGAAGATGCTGGAGCTGTTTGATATGACAGATGTGGCAGATCATAAAGCAGGTTCCCTTCCTTACGGTGCCCAGAGAAGGCTTGAGATTATGAGAGCTTTGGCTACAAAGCCCAGACTCCTGCTTCTGGATGAACCTGCCGCCGGTATGAATCCATCAGAGACAGCAGATCTGATGAACACCATCAAGGAGATCCGGGACAAATTCCAGATTGCCATCCTTCTGATCGAACATGACATGAGTCTGGTAATGGGAATCTGCGAGGGCATTGCTGTTCTTAACTACGGCAGAACCATCGCCAAGGGAACCCCGGCAGAAATTCAGAGCAATCCACAGGTTATCGAAGCGTACCTGGGTAAGAGCAGGGGTAAGATGGAGGAAGAAGAGGAGAAAGAAAAACAGGATCCGGAAGCTGCTTTTAAGAAGGGCAAGGTAACATCCAAAGTAAAATCCCGCCCGGACCGCGCAAAGCCGGCAGCCAGTCTTCCTAAGGATGCTCCAGGTAAAAGCGATAAAAATGGAAAGGAGATCAGATAATGGGTACGGTACTTACGGTAAAAGATATCAATGTATTCTACGGTGCGATCCATGCTATCAAGGGTATCTCCTTCGATGTAAACAGAGGTGAGATCGTCACACTGATCGGGGCCAACGGAGCAGGAAAATCAACCACTCTTCATACCATTTCCGGCCTGATGCGCAGCAAGACCGGCGATATTGAATTCCTGGGAAGTTCCATCAGCAGAACCCCGGCACACAAGATTGTCTACAAAGGCATCTCCCATGTCCCGGAAGGCCGAAGGATCTTCCAGGGTATGACCGTGGAAGAAAATCTTCAGATGGGAGCATTTGTAACCAAACCGGAACACATTTCAAGAAACCTTGAGTATGTTTACGAGCAGTTCCCAAGACTGAAAGAGAGAACCAGGCAGATCGCCGGCACCCTCTCCGGAGGAGAACAGCAGATGCTGGCCATGGGCAGGGCCCTCATGTCCGACCCCAGACTTCTCATGCTGGACGAACCCTCCATGGGACTTGCACCTATTCTGGTAGACCAGATCTTTGAAATTATCCAGAATCTGAACAAGGCAGGCACCACCATCCTTCTGGTAGAGCAGAATGCTCAGATGGCCCTGTCTGTAGCCCACAGAGCATACGTTATCGAGACCGGCAGAATCACCCTTTCCGGCACAGGAAAGGAACTGGCCCAGTCCGATGAAGTACGAAAAGCTTATCTGGGTGGATGAGAAAAAAGATATAGGCGGATTGTGCGGAGTTTCCTTCGAAAGTGGGGAAAACACTTTCTCAGGGAACCCACGCACAATCCGCCTTTTTTGTAAGCTAAATGTGACTGTTTGTTTATTTTATTATAATCCCCGAATCCTAACATTGGGGATATCTTTTCTTACAATCTGAGCCAGATGCTCTGTTTCTTCCAGGGAGAAGCCGCTGTATGAGCGGTTAAGGACCCCTTCGCTATCCTCGTAATGCTGCAGGAAATAGTTCCTGGTGCCACGGAGCCAGTGTCCGATTTCTGCCATATCCTTCTCAGTGTGGATTCCCTTAACCAGAGTGGTCCGGAACTCATAATAGAAGTCCGGATGCTGCTCCGGGTAGGCCATCAGCATCTCCACCGTCCTCTGAATACGGGAAATGTCAAAGATCTCCTCCGGAAGACCGGATGCCAGGGGGTATCCAGCGGGAGAGGACTTGATATCCATGGCCACCGCATCAAGTAATTCATCCTGAAGCAGTGCAGCCACTGCCTCAGGATGATATCCATTTGTATCCAGTTTTATTTTATAACCAAGTTCCCGAATCTTCCGTATGAAATCAGGAAGGTCTTTCTGCAAGGTGGGCTCTCCACCGGTGATGCAGACTCCCTGCAGTACCCTTTTTCTTTTGTTCAGAAAGGCAAACAGCCAATCCATATCCAGAACCGGTTCCCGATCCGGATGAAGGATCAGGGCACTGTTCTGACAGAAGGGGCAGCGGAAGCTGCATCCCCCGGTAAATAGGGTACATGCCGTATGCTCCGGATAATCCAGCAAGGTTAATTTATTGATACCGTGTATGATCATAATTGCTAGTTGCGGGCAGATACGTAACCGATGATTCCGCTGGCATTGTCAAACTTCTGTACATTGCCGTCCTCAATCACGATCAGGGTAGGTGCTGACATAATCTGGAATTCATGAACCAGGTTCTCATTTTCGGGCTTGGAAGCATCGATCTCCACCAGATTATCACAACCGTCCAACATATGTTTCTCTTTCAGCATATGGCACATAGGACAGGTTGGAGTGGTAAAGAATAATACCTGGTCTTCCAATGTCTCAGAAATTACTTCCTTTGTATCTTCCACTTTTATTTCTACATTATCTGTTTCAACCGTATCCATCTCCTCAGCAAAACTATGCTTGGCAGAGGCATAACTGGATCTGATATCATAGGATTTCCTGTCAAGGAACTCCTGCATCTTTCCATCGTTCCAGTTATGAACAGGACGATAGTAACCGGTGATTCTGGAATATACTTCCGTCGGCTTTCCACATACGGGACAAATCTTCTGCTCTCCTGTCAGATATCCGTGTTCTTCACATACGGAGTAAACAGGACTTAAGGTAAAGTAAGGCAGAGTATAATTCTCGGCAACGGTACGGATCAGCTGCATAGCTGCTTTCCAGTCTGGAAGTTTCTCTCCAAGGAAGCAGTGGAATACTGTTCCGCTGGTGTATTTGGTCTGAAGATTATCCTGGATATCCAGAGCGTCAAATACATCGTCCGTGGAACCCACCGGAAGATGGGAGGAATTCGTGTAGTAAGGAATCTCACCAGGTTCTCCGGCAGTGATGATATCCGGGTATAACTCTCTGTCATGTTTTGCCAGACGATATGCAGTGGATTCTGCCGGTGTGGCTTCCAGGTTGAAGAGATCACCGTACTCCTCCTGATAATCGGAGAGTTTCTCTCTCATGAAATCCAGTACCTTTGCGGTCCAGGCAGCTGCTTCCGGCTGAGTCAGGTCTTTGTTAAGCCATTTGGCATTCAGGCAGGCTTCATTCATTCCTACAAGACCGATGGTGGAGAAATGATTGACAAAGCCCTGTGGCAGATAGCGCTTGGTGTATGGGTAGAGACCCATATCGATATATTTGTTGATTACCTTTCTCTTGATGTCAAGAGATCTGGCAGAGACATCCATCATATGCTCCAGGCGGCGGAAGAAATCCACTTCATTTTTGGAAAGATATGCAATTCTTGGCATGTTGATGGTTACAACACCGATGGAACCGGTATTTTCTCCTGCACCGAAGTTTCCGCCGTTCTGCTTTCTCAGCTCACGGAGGTCCAGACGGAGTCTGCAGCACATAGACCTGACATCACTTGGTTCCATGTCACTGTTGATATAGTTGGAGAAATAAGGTGTTCCGTATTTTGCTGCCATCTCGAAAAGAAGGCGGTTATTCTCTGTATCGGACCAGTCAAAGTCTCTGGTGATACTGTAGGTCGGAATCGGATAAGCGAATCCGCGGCCGTTGCAGTCACCTTCCACCATTACTTCGATGAAGGCCTTGTTCACCATGGCCATCTCTTTCTCACAGTCACCGTAGGTGAAATCCTGCTCTTCTCCTCCCACAACAGCAGGAAGATTCTTCAGATCGTCCGGGCAGGTCCAGTCCAGGGTAATGTTGGAGAAAGGAGCCTGGGTTCCCCATCTGGAGGGGATATTTACACCGTAGATGAAAGACTGCATGCACTGTTTTACATCATGATAAGTCAGGTTATCGACTTTAACAAAAGGTGCAAGGTAGGTATCAAATGAGCTGAAAGCCTGAGCTCCTGCCCACTCATTCTGAAGGATACCCAGGAAGTTAACCATCTGGCTGCAAAGGGAGGTAAGGTGTTTGGGAGGTGCGGAGGAAATCTTTCCTGCCACTCCGCCAAGACCTTCCCGGATCAGTTTTTTCAGATCCCAGCCGGCACAGTATCCGGTCAGCATACCCAGGTCATGGATATGGATTGCCCCGCTCTGGTAAGCATCCACGATCTCCTTGTCATAGAATTTACCCAGCCAATGGGCTTTACTGATACGCTCGGAGTTGTTCAGGATCATGGCTCCTACAGAGTAGGATACGGAAGCATTCTGTTTTACATGCCAGTTCTTCTGGGCTGCCATGGCAACCGCATCAGCGCCCGGATCCAGGAATTCTGTGACATCCGGCTCACCGGTGTAGCCGATGATGGTCTGCTCACAGAAATCTTCTGCAGACCGGATGTTACGGATATTCTCATGTACGGCACGATAACGGATAAATGCCTTGGCGG
>JBGVCE010000344.1:0-2863 GCA_045226235.1 Anaerobutyricum sp. | reverse complement strand
AAATAAAAGTGGAAAAGAAAAATATCGACTGGGGTAACCTTGGATTTGGTTACATACCAACAGAATATCGGTTTGTATCTAATTATAAAGATGGAAAATGGGATGATGGTGAGCTTACCACAGATTCCACCGTCACCATTTCCGAGTGCGCAGGCGTCCTTCAGTATGCCCAGACCTGTTTTGAAGGGCTGAAGGCTTACACCACAAAGGATGGAAAGATCGTATGCTTCCGCCCTGATTTAAATGCAAGTCGCATGGCTGATTCTTGCAAACGACTGGTTATGCCTGTATTTCCGGAAGAGAAATTCATCGAGGCAGTAGTGAAAGTGGTAGAGGCAAATGCGGCATATGTTCCGCCCTTCGGTTCCGGAGCTACCCTTTACATTCGTCCCTATATGTTCGGCAGCAATCCTGTCATCGGCGTGAAACCGGCGGATGAATATCAGTTCCGTATCTTTGTTACACCGGTTGGCCCTTACTTCAAAGGCGGCGCAAAGCCTATCACCATCCGTGTGAGTGATGTGGACCGTGCTGCTCCCCATGGTACCGGTGATATCAAGGCAGGTTTGAACTATGCCATGAGCTTACATGCCATCACAGATGCCCATGCACAGGGATATGATGAGAATATGTATCTGGATCCGCAGACCAGAACAAAAGTGGAAGAGACCGGTGGGGCCAACTTCATCTTTATCACAAAAGACGGTAAGTTTGTAACACCTAAGTCCGGCAGTATCCTTCCTTCCATCACCCGCCGTTCCCTCATGTATGTTGCTGAACACTACCTTGGGCTGACCGTGGAACACAGGGAAGTATACTATGATGAGCTGAAAGATTTTGCTGAGTGTGGCCTTTGCGGAACCGCTGCAGTTATATCCCCTGTTGGCAAAGTGGTCAATCCTCA
This sequence comes from Anaerobutyricum sp., assembly GCA_045226235.1. Taxonomy (GTDB): domain Bacteria; phylum Bacillota; class Clostridia; order Lachnospirales; family Lachnospiraceae; genus Anaerobutyricum. The sequence goes on along the minus strand of JBGVCE010000344.1, from coordinate 1,959 downwards.
GACCGGCGAAGAGATCTGTTTCCCGGCCGGTATGGAAGACATGGGCCCCATCACCAGAAAACTCTATGAGACTCTCACAGGAATCCAGATGGGTGAAATCGAAGCACCTGAAGGCTGGATCAAAGTGATTGCAGAATAATTTATAATCCTATGACAGTCAGGAGCCGCCGTTTTTCGGCGGCTCTTTTTTAGTGGATTCTTTTCTGACAAGAATTCTACCATTTTAGTGGGTTTCCTGTCCGATTTATGTTATACTTAGGTTGATATAGAGTAGTAGGGTCGAACATAGATCACTTTCCTTTGGAAGGACATTTCAATAATATATGGAGGACATACCTATGGCAAGTACAAGAATCATCACGGAATACGATCAGTATCTTTTTGGTCAGGGAACCCATTACGACTTATATGAGAAACTGGGGGCTCATGTAGATGTTCAGAATGGAGAAGAGGGAATCTATTTTGCTGTCTGGGCACCGAATGCAAAAGCGGTTTCTCTGGTAGGAGATTTCAACGACTGGGATTCCAAAGCTAACCCCATGGAACGGATCGAGCCCATGGGAATCTATCAGACCTTTATTCCCGGCATGAAACCGGGAACTGTATACAAATATTGTGTCAGACCACAGAAGGGGGAGCCGGTGCTGAAGGCAGACCCATATGGCGTGCAGGCGGAGCTCCGCCCCAACAATGCCTCCATCGTGACGGATCTTTCCAAGTTAAAATGGCATGATAAGAGATGGATGACAAAACGGCAGAAGTTTGATGAGAAGAAGAGTCCCATCTTTGTTTATGAAGTACATCTTGGCTCCTGGATGAAACATCCTGTTGAGGATCCGGAGAAGGAGACGGGATTTTATAATTATAGGGAAGCAGCAGAGCGCCTGGCAGATTATGTGAAAGACATGGGGTACACCCATGTGGAGTTAATGGGAATTGCAGAGCATCCATTTGACGGATCCTGGGGATATCAGGTAACAAACTACTTTGCACCTACCTCCCGCTATGGAACACCGGAAGATTTCCAGTATTTTGTGGATTATCTCCATCAGAAGAACATCGGAATCATCCTCGACTGGGTTCCGGCTCATTTCCCAAGAGATACCTTCGGCCTGGCCAGATTTGATGGAAGCCCGCTTTACGAGTATGCTGATCCCAGAAAAGGAGAGCATCCTGACTGGGGAACCATGGTATTTGACTTCGCCAAGAATGAAGTGCGCAATTTCCTGATCTGTAATGCCCTCTACTGGATCGAGAAATTCCATATTGACGGAATTCGTGTGGATGCTGTAGCTTCTATGCTTTATCTCGACTATGGCCGCGAAGCCGGCAACTGGGTACCCAATGAGCATGGCGGAAATGAAAATCTGGAGGCAATTGAGTTCTTCAAGCATCTGAATAATATTATCAAGAAGAGGAACCCGGGAGTCCTGACCATCGCCGAGGAATCCACCGCATGGCCTAAGGTAACCGATAAGGCGGAGTACGGCGGCCTGGAATTCAGTCTGAAATGGAATATGGGATGGATGCATGATTTCCTTGAGTACATGAAACTGGATCCTTATTTCAGAAAATATAACCACAATAAGATGACCTTTGCCATGATGTATGCCTACGCGGAAAACTATATGCTGGTATTATCCCATGACGAGGTAGTTCATCTGAAGTGTTCTATGTTAGAAAAGATGCCCGGATATCCGGATGACAAATTCAAAAACCTTATGGTAGGATATGCATTTATGATGGGCCATCCCGGAAAGAAACTGCTCTTCATGGGACAGGATTTCGGACAGCACCGTGAATGGAGCGAGGCAAGAGAGCTGGATTGGTTCCTTCTCCAGGAGGACAATAACCGCAATCTCCAGAACTTCGTTCGTCATCTGGCCCACTTATATACCAAGAACAAATGTCTGTATGAAGCAGATACCATTCCGGAAGGTTTCGAGTGGATTAATGCCA
>JBGVCE010000343.1:0-5556 GCA_045226235.1 Anaerobutyricum sp. | reverse complement strand
GCTTACGCTTTGTATGAATTGAACGTTCAAGGTTGTTTTGTTATTCAGTTATCAAGATGCGGTGCTGTCTTTTTGCGACAGCTTGTTAATAATATCACTAACTCTAATGCCTGTCAAGCAAATTTTTTAAATTTTTTGAATTGTTATAATTATTACAAAAAATAGAGGAATCACCGTATAATAATTGGTGATTCCTCTTGAGAAAGGTTATATCTTAGTTTAAGGCATAGTAAAACATCCGTTTTCGATATCTTCCACCATCTTTAATCTTCTGAGATGACGTTCATTTGGTTGGAATTCTGCATTCACATATGCTGAGACGACTGCCTTTCCAACCTCTGGTCCGACGATTCTGGCTCCGAAAGAGATCACATTAGAATTATTGTGCTCTCTGGTAAGTTTTGCCGTCACCGGATCGCTGCATACAGCACAGCGGATGCCTTTATGTTTGTTGGCTGCAATGGAGATGCCAATTCCGGTGCCACAGATCAGTATCCCACGGTCTGCTTCTCCACTGAGCACAGCCTGACATACTCTATGGGCATAGATTGGATAATCACAGCTCTCCTTTGTGTCTGTCCCGAAATTAGTGACTTCATGTCCCAAAGATTCCAGGAAGGAGACAATCTCTAGTTTCATTTCTACAGCAGCATGATCATTTCCTATAGCAATCTTCATGATAATTATCCTCCTTATACAATCTATGGAATTATTATATCACAGATCAGAGAATTATTCTTCCTCCAGATCAACTTTTATACCTAATTCTTTCAGCTGCTTGTCATCAACCGGGCTCGGGGCATCTGTAAGAAGGCAGGAGGCATCTTTAATCTTCGGAAATGCGATGACATCACGGATATTTTCTTCTTTGGCCATAAGCATTACCAGACGGTCGAGTCCATAAGCCAATCCTGCATGAGGCGGTACTCCGTATTTAAATGCTTCCAGAAGGAATCCAAACTGGGAGTATGCCTGCTCATTGGTAAAGCCCAGGCATTCGAACATCTTCTCCTGGATGTCATCCTGATGGATTCTGACACTTCCTCCGCCGATTTCATTTCCGTTTAATACGATATCATATGCTTTTGCACGCACTTTTCCGGGGTCGGTGTCAATAAGGGCCAGGTCTTCCTCCATAGGCATGGTAAATGGATGATGCATGGCTGTGTATCTGCCCTGCTCCTCAGACCATTCCAGCAGAGGAAACTCGGTAATCCAGACAAAACAGTATTCAGACGGATTCAGGAGTCCCAGTTCTTTGGCAAAGAATATTCTCAAAGCGCCCAGCACATCACAGACAACCTTAAAGCTGTCCGCAGCGAAGACGATGAGGTCTCCGCTCTCGCCTCCCATGGAAGCAATCAATTCATCCAGATCCTCTTCTGACATAAACTTGGCGAAAGGACACTTGATGGAGCCGTCGGATTTCAGCTGGATGTAGGCCAGACCTTTTGCGCCGTAATCCTTGGCTGTCTTTTCTACTTTTTTCATTCTCTTGCTGGAGATATCTCCCATGCCTTTCGCCACCAGACCACGCACAAGTCCGCCATGCTCGATCGCTCCGGTAAAGACACCGAATCCACAGGTTTTCACCTGTTCTGTAACATCCTGAATCTTCATGTCGAACCTAAGATCCGGCTTGTCAGACCCATAGAGATCCATGGCAGTCTGCCAGGTCATACGTTGGATAGGAAGTGTCACTTCCACGTCCAGGCATTCCTTGAAAAGGAAAGCCAAAAGGCGTTCGTTAACATCAATCACATCATCCACATCCACAAATGATAATTCCATATCAATCTGGGTGAATTCAGGCTGTCTGTCCGCGCGGAGGTCTTCGTCACGGAAGCAGCGGGCAATCTGAAAATAACGGTCGTATCCTGATACCATCAGCAACTGCTTAAATAACTGCGGGGATTGTGGAAGAGCGTAGAAAGATCCGGGATGGATCCTGCTGGGAACAAGATAATCTCTGGCTCCTTCCGGAGTACTCTTAGTCAGTATCGGTGTCTCAATCTCAAGAAAATCTTCCCCGGCCAGGAACTGTCTTGTAAGGTTGGCAATCCTGCTCCGCATAATCAGGTTTTTCTGAATATTCGGCCTCCTCAGATCCAGATAACGGTATTTAAGACGTAATTCATCCTTTACCGTAATATCCGCATCAATGGGGAAAGGCGGTGTCAGCGACTCAGAAAGTATACGGAGATCCAGTACCTTCAGTTCCAGCTCCCCTGTGACGAGGGACTCATTCGTGGCACCGTTTCTTTTTTCTACAGTTCCGGTAACTGCGATTACGAACTCGGAGCGAAGGGATCCTGCCTTGGCAAATCCTTCTGTCCCGATTGTTTCTTCCTCAAAATATAACTGCATCAGACCACTGCGGTCACGCAGATCCACAAAGATAAGGCTTCCGAGATTTCTTCTCTTCTGCACCCAGCCCATCAATGTGACCGTGGAGCCCAGTTCAACAGAAATAACCTCCGTACATCGATGGGTACGTTTTAATCCCTTCATAGATTCCGCCATAATACTATCTCCTCCTCTGATTTATTCTATCCCCATATCTTTCAGCATTTCCCTGATTTCCTTGGACTGGCTAACTTTCTGAAATGTCAGAAAGACATGCATATCGAAATATTTCACTTCTTCTATCATAATGGAAAATGCTGTCTCGATGTCAAAAGCCTCGCGGTAAGGCCTGTTGGCGATCAGGGCTCCGAAAGCATCACACACCCTTAATATTCTGGCCGCCAGGGGGATTCTTTCTGCTTTCAGATTGTTGGGATATCCGGTCCCGTCCCAGTTTTCATGGTGATACAGGACGGCATCAAGCACATATTCCTCATAGCCTTGTTCCTTGAGGATGGCATATCCCAGCGCAGGATGCAGACGGACATAGCGGAGCTCATCAATATTCATCTGCGCTTCTTTTTCTTTATATACATAGGACCGGAGTCGTAGTTTCCCAATGTCATGCACCATGCCCGCCACGGCCAGTTTGTGGCATTCTTCCTCAGACAGCTGCATCTCCCTTCCCACCAGGTAGGCGAGATTGCTCACAACCATACCATGTGTAATGGCTTCGCCCAATGAATCCTGTATGGGAGTCTCCATGTCATGGATTCCAAAATTTATTGCCATATTTAATCACCAAAAGCTTTCCTTTGGATCATCTCCTCAATTCTTTGAATATAATGATCGATATTTTTAACGTTTTCGGTTCGTTCTATTCTGTTCTCGGCAGGAAAAACATACTTCGTGGAAGCACCGGCCCCGCAGGCGATAATATCCTGTTTCTCTTCCATGATCAGAATGTTATAAAGTCCTTCTTTTCCCGGTATACTGTATCCGATGTTCTCAAAATTGCCGGGAATATTCTTCTGTCGGTACATATAGTAGGGTTCCATGCCCATATCCGTGCAGACCTGATCCACCAGGCGCAACATCTCATTTGTCGTGCCTTTTACCAGAGAGTGATATTTCTCCATCTCGATATTCAGGTTGGCAGCACGCTTGATTGCCAGGGAATGGACGGTGAGATTGTCCGGCTTCATGTCGAAGATTTCTTTCAGAGTGCTGCGGATATGGCTGATATCCTCACCGGGCAAACCGGTGATTATGTCCATATTAATCACATCAAATCCTGTTTTCCTTGCCAATGCAAAGGCTTCTCTGGTCTGCTCCACCGTGTGGTTTCTTCCGATAAGATCCAGGGTTTCCTGCTGCATGGTCTGGGGATTGATACTCACTCTTCCCACACCTGCTTCTTTCAGAATCCGGAATTTTTCTTCTGTTATGCTGTCCGGTCTCCCTGCTTCCACCGTGAATTCGCGAATCGATTCCACAGGAAACAGCCTGTGAATCTCGTCCATCAGACTCTGCAGTGACTTCTCATCCAGAGCGGTGGGCGTTCCCCCTCCCACATAGATGGAGGTGAGAGGTTTATCCCTGTAGGCTTCCGCCACATATGCCATCTCTTTGTATAGAGCCTGCAGATAAGATTCCATGCGGTCCCGGAATCTGGACACAGGAAATGAAGTAAAGGAGCAATAGAGACAGGTAGTCGGGCAAAATGGAATTCCTACATAGAGGCTGTATTCCTTCTCATATGGATGGGCAGCCAAAATCCCTCTCTCTTTCTCTGCCACCCGGCGGCAGAGAGATGCCTTCTGAATGTCTGTCAGATAAGTATCTACAAAACGTTTTTCCAGAACATCAGGGTCCTTTTCCTCCTCCAACCAGCTCATTATGATCTTGGTAGGCCGGATTCCGGTCAGCATCCCCCAGGGCAGCACTTTTCCCGTGAATTCGGAGAACAGCCGGTAAAGGAATCTGGATACATCATTTCGGCAATGTTCATGATCCAGATAATCACAGTCCACACTGCTTTTTGTGCTTTTGCCCTCCCAGGAGCGCACCTCACCATCGATATGCTTATCCGAATAAAAAATATACAGAAAAAGGTCTGTCGGTTCCGGAAGAGTCTCCTTCATGGTCTCGTACCACTGCTGTTCGGGTATTTCTTTTATTTTTGCGCGCTCGAAAAATGTAAGGGCAATTGCCCTTACATCATAATCGTATTCTTTGCTGTTTTGCAGTAAATATATCATATTATCTTCTTACATAAGGATTGGTCTTTCTTTCCTGGCCGATGGTGGTTGCCGGGCCATGTCCGGGAAAGACAGTCGTCTCATCGGGGAGTTTCATCAGGATGTTATTCACGGAATTCATGAGCTGATCCCAATCTCCGGTAGGCAGATCACTTCTTCCAACACTGCCCTGGAAAAGAGTATCACCGCTAAATAAGATTCCCTGATCCTTAAAATAGTAGCAGCAGCTTCCCAGCGTATGTCCCGGAGTATATAAGCACTGGCATTTGTGCATTCCCTTTGTCACTTCGAAGATCTGTTTGTCATTAAGCATCATGTTGGCATGGGTAGTGTAACCCTCACCAAAATCGGTGCTAATGTTATATTGTTTTACCATGAGAACTTCCTGTTCCGGTTTTGCCGCAAACACATGCAGCTTCCAGGGATCATACTTCTCCCGCAGGCCGGCGAGGCCACCGATGTGATCATGGTGTCCGTGTGTCAGCATAACTCCGTCCAGAGTAAGTTCGTTATCTTCCAGATACTGGATCAGAAGATCCGCATTGCCGGCAGGATCAATGATCATGGCATCCTTGGTATCCTCATCCACCAGGATATAGGTATTGGTTGCGATCGGTCCCAGCTGGGCACATAAAACCTGTAATTCAGACATATCATTTCCTTTCCGAACATCAGCCCGATGTTCTCTCAATATCTACAATCCCTTCAATGCTGTGAAGCTTATTCATAATCGTATCAAGTTCCTCTCTGCCTGATGTCTCAAATGACAGATAGATACTTGCCAGCCCCTGTTTGGAGACCCTTGTCCCCAGGGAATTGATATCCATCTTCATCTCCATAAATATCTTCGTAATATCCAGAAGAATTCCTCTTCGGTTATGAACATAGAGACAAAGTTCTGTCAGATAACGCTCCCCGTTCATCTTGATGGCATCGGGAGCCCATTCTG
>JBGVCE010000342.1:0-4001 GCA_045226235.1 Anaerobutyricum sp. | reverse complement strand
GCAGAGGAATTTCTCTTTGAATATGAAGAAGACAAGGGATATCAGATTCTTCTTCTGGATATTGAAATGGGTAAGATGGACGGCGTGACTATGGCCAAGAAATTGCGTGAGACCAATGACAGTGCCCAGATCATCTTTGTTACAGGTTATTCTGATTATATTGCTGAAGGTTATGAAGTATCTGCGCTTCATTATCTTATGAAGCCGGTAAAAGAAGATAAGCTTTTCGAGGTTCTAGATAGAGCGGTAGAAGCAAGAGAAACGGCCGGAAATGAGAGTCTGCCTGATTAAAGGTTACGCGATTAACCCATTGCTATCATCGGCTTTTTATACTAATAATACTGTTAAGGATTATTAGGGGAGGCAAGTGATGGCAGAAGAATCTTTTTTCAAAAAATCAATGAAGATTGCAGTCCCTGTTGCATTACAGGCCATGCTGCAATCTTCTTTTTCTATGATCGATCAGGTTATGGTGGGACAGCTTGGAAAGACAGCCATAGCTGCTGTAGAAGTTGGCGGTAAGCCGGGCTTTGTCTTTGCCTTTGTCAGCGGAGCGGTGGCAACGGTAACAGGCATCATGGTTTCTCAGTACATGGGAAAAGAGGATGATGAAAAAGTCGATGTGAGTATGTCGGTGAATCTGCTGGTCATGATGGCGATAGCTCTTTTGACCACAATGGCATGTCTTCTTATTCCGCAGATGCTGACCGGAATATTTACGAAGGATGCGGCTGTCATTAAGACCGGAACCGATTATGTACGCATAGTTTCACTGGTTTATCCTCTTTCGGGAATAGCTTCTATTCTGGCGGTGCAGATAAGGTGCAATGACCATTCGGAATATCCCTTATACATCAGTGCCGTGGCGGCCATCGTCAATACAGCGCTTAACTTCATCCTGATCTTCGGACATCTTGGTGCACCGGCTCTTGGAGTTAAAGGCGCAGCCATTGCCAGCGTGGCATCTCAGGTTGTTAATCTGGCTCTCATGATCCGATTTTATAATAAGATCTGTAAATTCCGTTTCTGTATCAAACTAAGTGAAGTAGAATTAAAACAGTACATTACAATCCTGTTCCCAATAGTGTTTAATGAATTTATGTGGACTGTGGGACAGAATGTAAATACCTTTATTTACGGACACATGGGGACAGACGAGCTTGCGGGCATGTCTCTTACAGGTCCGGTCCAGGGCTTGTCAATCGGAGCTCTTTCGGGACTTGCACAGGCAGCAGGGATCCTCATCGGAAAACGCCTCGGAGAGCAGGAATATGACAAGGCCTATGAGGAGTCCAGGAAGCTGTGTCTATATGGCTTTGCTGGCTCGGTAATTTTATCAGCAGCCTTGATATTGCTGAGAAGCCTTTATGTGGGCCTGTTTAAGGTTGATGCAAATGTCGCTGCGATCGGTGGATTTTTGCTTCTTGCCTTTGCAATTCTGGCGCCGGTCAAGGTCCAGAACATGATCCTGGGCGGCGGTATAATAAGAAGCGGCGGCAGGACCAAGTACATTATGATAATAGATCTTTTGGGAACCTGGCTTGTGGGAGTACCGCTTGGACTCTTTACCGGCCTGTATCTCAAGCTTCCGATTGTCTGGGTGTATTTTATACTGTCCCAGGAAGAACTGGTAAGATATATCATAACTGTGTTTATGTTTAGAAGCAGAAAGTGGATGAACACCATAGAATAAGGGCAAATAATGTGGGATGAGAACAAAGTAAGGATCATAGATATTGCAAATGATCTTGGAGTCAGCACGGCCACAGTATCAAATGTACTGCATGGCAAGACCAAAAAGATATCCGATGCAACGATCAAAAGGGTCGAGCAAAAGCTAGAGGAAAGCGGCTATATTCCCAACATGGCTGCTACGCTCCTGGCCAGAAACAATTCAAGGATTATCGGAGTCGTGGTCAACAACCATGAAAAGTATGAGGGAAGAGTTTTAGAAGACCCTTTTATCAGTTCTGCCATTAACTATTTATCCGACGAAATAGAAAATGCAGGGTACTTCATGATGCTCAAAAAAGCGAAAGAGATCATGGATGCCGTGCGCTTTTCTTCAATGTGGAACCTGGACGGTCTTATCATAATCGGCTTTTGCGAGAATGAATACAAGAACCTGAGGGATCACATAAGGATTCCCTTCGTTGTTTACGACGGCTTTATGAAGGAGCAGGGCCGCATCAGCAACGTGACCATAGATGACTTTGACGGCGGCAGACAGGTCGGGGAATACCTTAAGAAGAATGGACATAAGAAGGTGCTGTGCATCTCTGATAACAACGTATGTATGGACCTTGACAGATTTAACGGCCTTAATCGTGGCCTCGGGAAGGATGCCGACTTCCTTATGATTCCGATGAGCAGGGAAAAGAGACAGCTCTTTTACCAAAAGAATCTGGAGAAAATAAAGAAATATACCGCCATATTCGCAGTTTCCGACTACTATGCAATTGACATTATGGTATTCTTAAAGAGCTGCGGAATATCCGTTCCGGAGGATATTTCTGTTGTTGGCTTTGACGGAAGCAGTGACTGTCAAAGGGTTGTGCCCGTGCTTACATCTGTGTACCAGAATAATGAACTGAGGGCTAAGATGGCTATGGAACTGCTTCTTAAGATGCTGCAGGATAGCAGCTTCTCCCAAAGCGTGTGTGTTCCTGTTAAGCTCGTGTGGGGAGAAAGTGTTAGAAACTTGTGTGAATCGGGAGGAGAAAAATAACGGAAATAAAGAGAGTTTCCGAAGATGAAAGAACAGGCGAATTTATAAATGTTGAGTTCTCTGATTATTGGCGCATGGAATTTTCAAAAAAGCTAATTTTTTTGTCAAATCTGACTATTACGTGAGCTCAAAAAAATCTGTATCATAACCGAGTAATTGAATGCCGCCCAGCGGGCAGGCGATTTATGAATACTGGGTTGTAACCGAACACGTGTAAGTGAAGACTCGCTTACCGTGTTCTTTTTTTACGGATTTTAAGGAGGTAAAAATGAATCAGAACACAAATAACTATCTAGCAGAAGAGAGGATAGGAAAGCTTCTTCTCAAGTTTTCAATTCCCTGCATTATGTCGCTGCTCGTATCGTCACTTTATAACATAATCATGGGTGTAATGAACAATGTTCTTGTTAAATATGGAGCAATGAGTAAGTATGGCGCTGATATCCCACTTACAGTAGTAGGAATCTATCATGATTCGTCTTAATAATCAATTATCACCTTTTTGCAGGATCTACACAGAAAAGCCTCTACTGAGCAACCGCTTGCAAAGGTCTTAGGCGTTAACGCACAAAGCACAACTGAGCCTTTATGAAACCTTGCTACCGGGAAAGTACGCTTTTCCTTCCCTTTTATCCAAGATATTTCATGAGGACTTTGGATCAATCCCAATTCCATTTCATTACCGCAATAAGGGCACTTCATAGTCTTGCTATCCATTAAGCGGTCCTCTCCAACCACGGTTTCTCGCCTTATGATCTGCCATCTTAACATCATAACCGGCTTTGCTTTTGCTGCTGACAGCAGCGCTTCCCTCAAAGCAGGACTTGATCCATTTAATCAGTTTTTTCAGCATAAAAATAGTCCTCCAATCTTGTAAGCATCGCTATGTACTGCGACACCATAAGTTTATCACATATGGTGTCGCCTTGTGACTACCTTGCGTAGTCGTCTTTCATGGGAGTGGAGCGACACGGTCAAACTGAATATTAAAAATTGGTATTAAAAAAATAGCAAGCACTGCATTTGTGCACCTATAGTGCCCCATGCGCTTGCTGACAATTTCAGCAAGCAGAGGAAAATTGCTCCTTTGCTCCTTATCGCAATTTCCCAGCCTTGGTGTCAAGACCCCAAACCCCGTCACAGAGTAATGTCAGCACATCATTTTTTGCATATAAAAATCACTTGTCGACATATATATCCTTTTACAAAAAACAGTTGCAAAAAAGCAGGTCTTGACCAGGGTTTTCGACCTAAAACAGCCCCGAAAACGCAC
>JBGVCE010000341.1:0-4406 GCA_045226235.1 Anaerobutyricum sp. | reverse complement strand
CAAAGAAATCTGCACAGAATATATCAGCTGTAATCTGGGAAAGGATTTTCTGGAACAGAGCTCTCCTGTCTTTCAGTCAGACATCCTACAGACTGCAAATTGTTTCATCAAAAATGATCTGAACATAGCCGAAACATCCAGGCAGCTGCACATTCATCGCAACACTCTTCTGTACCGTCTGGAACAGATTCAAAATGAAACAGGACTGGATATCCGTCGCTTCGACTCTGCCATGACCTACAAACTATGTTCCATGATCCTCCTCTACTTAAAACAACTATAAAACAAACTATATAAAACGATTTATAAATCATTAATAAGAGGTATCTTCTTAGGAAAATATAAAAAGGCGGATTGTGCATGTGTATTCCGGAGAAAACGTTTATCCCGATTTTCTACGGAATACACTGCACAGGGTACCGCCTTCTTTGAATTACGCGTGAGCTCCTGTGTCACTAATCAACCTTCATTATCATCTCCAACACTCTTCTGGCGCAGTGGAGTAGATCTTCTCTGCAGATGGCTCCCAGTTCAAGAGCCTGCATCAGCCTCTCCGGGAACCCTGTTCCCATCTTGATATCATTTCCGGCCAGTACTTCCTTATAATGTTCGCCTCTGGTATACCAGTCGGTACATACCACACCTTCATATCCCCATTCATCCCTAAGAATATATTCCAGTAATTCTTTATTTTCCGAAGCGCGTACTCCGTTGATCAGATTGTAAGAAGACATGATCACCCAGGGCTGAGACCTACGTACAATGATTTCAAACTGTTTCAGATAGATTTCCCGCAAAGCCCTCTCCGAGAGACGGGAATCACTGTTCCTTCGGTTGGTTTCCTTATTATTGCAGGCAAAATGTTTTACGGTGGCTCCAACTTTCAGAGTCTGTATTCCATCCACCAGGGAAGCAGCCAGTTCCCCTGTCAGAAGCGGATCTTCGGAGTAATACTCAAAATTACGCCCGCATAAGGGATTACGATGAATATTCACCGCAGGCGCAAGCCATACGCAGAGGTTGTTCTCTTTAACCTCCTCTGCCACCATTATTCCCAGCTGGTATAGAAGTTCTCTGTTCCAGCTGGAAGCAAGTAAGGTTGTGCAGGGCCAGGCCGTAGTATAGATGGCATATTCCGGCAGGATACGGACTCCTGCAGGTCCATCTGTGGTCATCAAACTGGGAACACCATAGCGTGGATTATTGCCAAAGCCGAAGGTATTGGCAACTCCCTGATTAGGCTGTCCTCCCAGGAGATCAGCCAGTTCCAGATTGGTAAACTGATCCAGGAATTCTTCCAGATTCCTTTTTCCTTCATAGACGTCCATGAGGTTGATATGATCAGGATCCTTATCGTCAAGGTTTGGGTCATATCCGCGTGAAATTGGTTTGAGTCCATCTTTCCATTCTTTTTCTCCCAAGACATTTTCCCGGATATTACGAGTCAAATCTACCTTAAGCATCTCCAGGCTTCCATCGGAGAGCATCCTGCAGCCAAGGCGGCATGGACTACATTTTTCACTCAATTGTTCTAATATCCTGTTTTCATCCAGATGTAATTCATAGGCAGGTTGAGAATCCTTACCCGGCATTCTGACGCAATTGTCTATATAGAAGCGATAATCTCCTTTTTCCAGCAGATAGGCAGACTTTTGAATCTTGCCCAGATCATCATAGGATGCCATGATATAGAAGGGCACTTCCAAAGCGATTAGCTGATTTTCGCCCGGCTGCAGTTTTTTTGTCTTTTCAAATGCAACCAAAGACCGCCCTGCTTTCCCCAGCATTCCCTGGGGGGCCTCCATATAAATCTGAACCACTTCTTTCCCGGCTCTCCGACCGGTATTGGTGACCTTTACCATAAAATAAAGGGAGTTTTCTTCCCGGGCCATGGCCAGGGGATCAATCCGAAAATCGGTATAAGAAAGCCCGTAACCAAATGGATAATTTACTCTTTCCTTCTTCCCGGGGATAGTCTCAAAATAACGATAACCCACATAGATATCTTCCAGGTAATTCACGTAATCCGGAGATTCATGAAAATCCGCAGTAGATGGATAATCATCCAGGGATTTGGCAAAGGTGTCCGGCAGTTTGCCGGAGGGGTTTTCCAGGCCCATAAGGATCTCTGCTGCCGCTTTGCCTCCTTCCATACCGGCCTGCCAGATCAAAAGCACAGAGGACAGATCCTTATCCTCAGCAAACCAGGAGCTATCCATCACACTTCCAATATTCAATACCAGTATGATTTTATGGAAATACTCCTTCACTTTTTTGATCATGGAAGATTCACTTTCGGTAAGGTAGTAGTCAGTATCTCCAAATACTGCCTGGCTGGCCCTTGACTGGTCTTCCTCCCATGGTTCCTGGCCTTCATAATAGACACTTCTTCGGTCCCATCCTTCACCGGAGAATCTAGTGATAACAATCATGGCTGTATCCGTGTAGCCCGCAGCCTGAGTGAGATAATCCTCCGGAATCTCCGGTTCAACGGTCAATCCCGGCAATGCGCCATTCTTATACTGTTCTGATACATTTTCACGGTAATAGTCAGCCAGGGGTTCAAAGACCTTTATGGATTCTTCCAGAGAATGAAATCCGTCATAAAGATTATGCACGTATTCCACACTGACGTCCCCGCTTCCTCCACCGCCTTTGACATAATCAAACAGACCTTTTCCGAAAATGGCTATTTTCTGGTCCGGCTGGAGTGGCAGAAGGCCTTCTTCATTTTTCAGGAGCACCATACCTTCCTGAGCTGCCTTCTTTGAAAACAAAAGATGTTCTTCCCCTGCCGTTACATATGGCTTTCCTTCATAGAGTGGCTTGTTTGGCATATAATTTGCTCTGGCCCATTTCTTCATAAATCAAATCCTTTTCATATAAAAATAGAGTTACCAGATCCATGGAAAAACACGGAAATGGTAACTCCTTGGTATACTATGCTATATTACGCATTGATCAGTGCATTTACCTCGTCTGCAGTAGGCATTACTCTTAGTGCACCCTTGCGGGTAGTAACGATGGATGCAGCTGCATTGGCAAAATTGATCATCTCGGACAGTTCATCTGTAGAGAACCCTTTCCAACCATGGTCAAGTACATAGTGAAGAACACATGCGCAGAAGGTATCTCCGGCTCCTGTGGTCTCGATGGTATTTTCCTGGATATAAGCGGGAACTTCTACACGGCAGGAATCTGTGTAGGCGCGGCTTCCTTCTCCTCCAAGGGAAACCAGAATCAAAGGAATATTAAAGCGGGTCTTAATCCAGCGAACAGCTTCGTCATAATCATCCTCACCGGTAAGCCATAAGATCTCATTATCGGATATCTTTAAAATCTGACAATGGCCTAAACCGTACAGGATCTGTTCTTTGGCTTCCTCCAGGGAATTCCAGAGCGGTTCTCTGAGATTGGGATCGAAGGAGAGGATACATCCGGATTTCTCTGCGATCTCGATAGCCTTCTTGGTAGCAGCACGACAACCTTCGTGGGTCATGGATAAGGTTCCATAATGGAAGATTTTGCTTTCCTTAATCTGTTCTTCCTTCACATCATCCACGGAAAGCATCATGTCTGCACCAGGATTACGATAGAAAGAGAAATCTCTGTCTCCATCCGGAGCGGTATGGACAAATGCCAGAGTTGTATTTACTTCCGTGTCAATCATAAGGCCATCCACCCCGATGCCTACTTCCTTCAGGGCATCCTGGAGAAGATCACCAAACATATCTCTTCCGATCTTCCCGATAAAATTGGTGGTATGTCCCAGACGGGTCAGCATGGATAAAACATTACAGGGAGCTCCTCCCGGATTAACCTCCAGCAATGGATTTCCCTGCTGGCTGGTACCGCTTTCCGTAAAATCAATCAACAATTCACCAAGCGCTGTTACATCATATTTACTCATCGTTGATCCTCCATTAAATAATATGATTAAGTTATCTCTTTTTCAGCCAGCAGAATCCGTAGGCAGGAACATTTACAGATCTTGCATCCAGGATCTCACCGGTAAACATATCTTCATAATAGCCATCTTCCACATTGATCCATGCCGTTTTGTCAAACTCGCTGAAATTAAATACACCGATGGCTTTGTCCCCTTCGTAGTATCTTCCGATACATAATACCGAAGGGTCATAGGTTTCTATGGTCCACATATCCGCGTCGGACATGAAAACCTTCTCTGTTTTTCTCTTGATCTCCAGTTTGGATAATCCCTGGTATATCTTACCTTCCACGGTATCCGGATCGTCAATGTTCTCCGCCAGATCCCAACGGAATGCTCCTCTGTGCAGATAGCGGGAATCCAGGGCCTTATGGGGATCATCTTTATAGGTGTAGTCATTCACCTGACCGATCTCGTCTCCGCTGTATAAAACAGGGATTCCGGACTGCATGAACAT
>JBGVCE010000340.1:0-12638 GCA_045226235.1 Anaerobutyricum sp. | reverse complement strand
ACAGAGGAGGAAGCAGAGGCAGAAATTGCAGAAAAAAGGGCACAATTCTTCCATGATTTCCTGTCTGCCCTCGACGGGAAGAGTACCGAGAGAATCGTGAATCATATCAAGGGGGAGATGCTCACGAAACTTGTGAAAAGAAGATAGGTATGATACTATTAAGATACTAAATAATACCATGAATAACTTATGACTCAGCACAGAAGGAGACATTAACATGAAAGGAATTATCCTGGCAGGTGGATCCGGAACGAGATTATATCCACTTACGAAAGTCACCAGCAAGCAATTGTTACCGGTGTATGATAAACCGATGATCTACTATCCCATGAGTGTGATGATGATGGCAGGCATCCGCGATGTCCTTCTGATCTCCACCCCGGAGGATACCCCGCGATTTGAGGCCCTGTTGGGGGATGGCCATCAGTTTGGCATGAATCTAAGTTATGCGGTTCAGCCCAGCCCTGACGGCCTGGCTCAGGCTTTTATCATCGGGGAAGAATTTATCGGGACTGATTCAGTCGCCATGGTTCTGGGGGATAATATCTTTAACGGCCATGGACTGAAAAAGAGACTGCGCGCGGCGGTAAAACGTGCAGAGGAAGAACACGGCGCCACCATCTTCGGATATTATGTGGACGATCCGGAACGGTTCGGAATCGTGGAATTCAAGGATGGCAAGGCGGTATCCATAGAGGAGAAACCTGAACATCCCAAGAGCAACTACTGTGTGACCGGTTTATATTTCTACGACAACCGTGTTGTGGAATACGCAAAGAACCTGAAACCGTCTGCCCGAGGAGAGCTGGAGATCACAGATCTGAACCGCATCTATCTGGAGCAGGATGAATTGCATGTGGAACTCTTAGGAAGAGGATTTACCTGGCTTGATACCGGAACCCATGAGAGCCTGGTGGACGCCACCAACTTTGTAAAAACCTTTGAACAGCATTCTCACCGTAAGATTGCCTGCCTGGAGGAGCTGGGTTATATGAATGGATGGATCGGCAGAGAGGAGCTGATCGAGACTTACGAGACCATGAAGAAAAACCAGTACGGACAGTATCTGAAGGATGTTCTGGACGGGAAATATCTGGATTAAGTCCGGCCTCAAAGTATAGACAGATATATGCTGATACAAAATAAAAGAAAGAGGATTACAATACTATGACAATTTTAGTGACCGGCGGTGCGGGATTTATCGGAGCGAATTTTGTATATCTTGAACTGAAGGAGCATCCGGAAGACCGTATCGTATGTATAGACAAATTAACTTATGCAGGAAATCTGGAGACTCTGGAAGAGGCCATGAAATACCCTAATTTCCGTTTTGAGAAGATGGATATCTGTGACAGGGAGGCAGTATTCCGCCTCTTTGAGGAGGAGAAACCTGACATCGTGGTGAATTTCGCGGCGGAGAGTCATGTGGACCGTTCCATCGAGGACCCGGGTATCTTCCTTCAGACAAATATCCTGGGCACACAGGTGCTGATGGATGCCAGCAGAAAATACGGGGTGAAGAGGTATCATCAGGTTTCCACAGATGAAGTATACGGGGACCTTCCTTTGGACCGCCCGGATCTCTTCTTTACGGAGGAGACTCCCCTTAAGACCAGCAGTCCCTACAGCTCCTCCAAGGCAGGAGCAGATCTTCTGGTCAACGCATATCACCGTACCTTCGGGCTGCCTACTACCATCTCCCGTTGTTCCAACAACTATGGTCCTTACCAGTTCCCGGAGAAACTGATTCCTCTTATGATTGCCAATGCCTTGGCAGATAAGCCCCTTCCGGTTTATGGGGAAGGACTGAATGTCAGGGACTGGCTGTACGTAGAGGACCATTGCAAGGCGATTGATCTGATCATTCGTGACGGTAAGGTGGGAGAAGTTTACAATATCGGCGGACACAACGAGATGAAGAATATAGATATCGTAAAGATTATCTGTAAGGCTTTGGACAAACCGGAATCTTTGATTACTCATGTCACAGACCGCAAAGGCCATGATATGAGGTATGCCATCGACCCGGCCAAGATCCATGGGGAGCTTGGGTGGCTGCCGGAAACCATGTTTAAAGACGGAATTCAGAAGACGATTCAGTGGTATCTCGACCACAAGGAATGGTGGGAACGAATCATTTCCGGAGAGTACCAGAATTATTTTGAAAAAATGTATGGGGACCGTCTTAAGGACGCAGAAGAATAAACCGAAATGAATAAAACAGCTGGATTCTGCAGGGGCAGAATCCGGCTTTCTTGGCGATAAGGTGTAAAAAATGAAAGTTTTAGTGACAGGTGTTAAGGGACAGTTAGGACATGATGTAAAAAATGAACTGATCAGCCGTGGAATAGAAACCGTAGGTGTGGATGTGGACGAGATGGACATCACCGATGAGAGGGCTGTCCGGGAAGTGCTGGTCCGGGAGAACCCGGATGCCGTGATTCACTGCGCTGCATGGACTGCGGTGGATGCCGCGGAGGATCAGGTTGAAAAATGTACCCTGGTCAATGTGACCGGGACGGAGAATATTGCCAGAGTATGTAAGGAACTTTCCTGTAAGATGATGTACATCTCAACGGACTATGTGTTTGACGGGAAGGGCACACGCCCCTGGGAACCGGATGATCCTGTCACGGAACCCCTGAATGTATATGGCCTGACCAAATACAGGGGGGAGGCTGCCGTCAGATCTTTGGTGGACCGTCATTTTATCGTCCGCATTGCCTGGGTCTTTGGGAAAAACGGTAAGAATTTTGTCAGGACCATGCTTGGTCTTGGAGAAAAATACCGGCGGATAACCGTGGTGAATGATCAATATGGTACTCCAACTTATACCTATGATCTGGCGAGACTTCTGGTGGATATGATTCTTACCGACTCTTATGGAACCTACCATGCCACCAACGAAGGTGATTATATTACATGGTATGACTTTGCCTGTGAGATTTTTCGCCAGGCAGGAATTGAGATGGAAGTTGTTCCAGTTTCCTCGGCAGAGTATGCGGCCAAGGCAAAGAGACCGGAGAACAGCCGTATGAACCGAAGTAAACTGGCGGAGCAGGGGTTTGCTCCCCTTCCGGATTGGAAAGACGCCTTGGGGCGTTATCTGAGAGAAATAGCAGAGCAGGGAGATTGATTCAGATGGGACAGATAAAAGTCAGTACTTGCCCGATTGAAGGGCTGTATATTATCGAACCTACCGTTCACAGGGACGGGAGAGGTTATTTTATGGAGACATATAATCAACGCGATATGGAGGAAGCAGGAATCCATATGAATTTTGTGCAGGACAACCAGTCCATGAGTGTAAAAGGGGTACTCAGGGGCCTGCATTTCCAGAAGGAGCATCCCCAGGCAAAACTGGTCCGTGTGATCAAAGGCGCTGTCTTTGATGTGGCCGTGGACTTAAGGCCGGGAAGCAAAACTTACGGGAAATGGTATGGGTGCATGCTTTCGGAGGAAAACAACAGGCAGTTCTATATTAGTGAAGGCTTTGCCCATGGCTTTTTGGTGCTGTCTGAGACAGCGGAATTCTGTTATAAATGCACGGATTTCTATCATCCCGGGGATGAGGGAGGTCTTGCCTGGAATGATCCGGATATAGGAATTGAGTGGCCGCAGCTGGTGGGGGACTACTCTGGCGGACCTAAGGCAGAGGGGTATCATCTTGAAGATGGGACAGCCCTGATCCTCTCGGAGAAAGATCAGAAATGGGAAGGTATCCGGGTATTGTCCCGATGATTTAAAATGTTTGAGTAGGGGGTTATTAAAATGAAAGGAATTGTGTTAGCAGCCGGGAGGGGCACCCGCCTCTATCCCATGACCAAACCGGTGTGTAAACCATTGTTGCCGGTGTATGATAAACCATTGATCTACTATCCTATCTCTACACTGATGCAGGCCGGAATCCGTGAGATTCTGGTAATCATTCCACCGGGGGAGGAGAGAGCCTTCGGTGAATTACTGGGAGACGGAAGCCAGATCGGAATCAAGATCGAATACAAGGTTCAGAAGGTAGCCAGGGGTATCGCAGACGCCCTGGTAATCGGCCATGATTTCATCGAGGATGAAAGCGTGTGCCTGGTTCTGGGGGATAATATCTTCTATAGCTACAACCTGGAGGAGGTCCTGGCGGAAGTAAGAAAACAGCCCAGCGGGGCTGCTGTGTTCGGTTATTATGTGGATGATCCCAGGCCCTTTGGTGTGGTAGAGTTTGACGAGGAAGGAAATGCGGTATCCATCGAGGAGAAACCACAGAATCCGCGATCCAACTATATCATACCCGGTCTGTACTTCTACGATAATCAGGTGGTCGAAATCGCCAGGGGCTTAAAGCCATCCAAACGAGGGGAGTTCGAGATCACAGATGTGAATCTGGAATATCTCCGGAGAAACCAGCTCCACGTATATCCTTTTAAGAGGGGGCTCACCTGGATGGATGCCGGAACGGCTGACAGCGTACTGGATGCCGCGGAAACCATTAAAGCTCTCCAGAGATCCGGCGTATATGTGGGATGTATGGAAGAAATCGCCTGGAGACAGGGATTTATTGATATCGACCAGGTTCATGAGATCGGGGAATCCCTGAAGATGACAAACTATGGCCAGTATCTCCTGAAACTCAGATAGTTATAAGCGTAAACCAGCTATTTGGAAAAAACTGTATCATAAATTCTATAATATAATTGACTCTGGATGTGGTTATGGTATACTTAAAATATACTTTTAGTTGGGGGACATAAGAATAGGGGGAGCAGGCTTATGCAAAGTACAGGGATAGTAAGAAAACTGGATTCCTTAGGAAGAATTACCTTACCTATGGAGTTGCGTAAGAGTTTTGAAATCGGTGAAAGAGAACCACTGGAGATCTTCACAGAGGGAGATATGATCATTATTAAGAAATATAATCCCAGCGATGTTTTCACAGGCTCATGCGACGATCTGGTTGAGTATAAGGGCAAGAAGGTTTCGAAAGATTCCATCCGTGAACTTGCGAGGATTGCAGGATTTGAGATTAAATGATATACTAATCTTAGAAGAAAGAGAATGATAGAAGGAAGGAGAGATCAGAGATGATTTCTTCTTCCTGTTTCTTTGTTCCGGAAATATCATGGAAAAGAGGAAGAGACAGATGAAAATATCCATTTACTGCTCCAGCATTACCGGCAATACCAGAAAGCTTGCGGTTTATGTGACTGAGAAACTGCAATCCGCAGGGCACGAAGCGGTACTGTGGGATTCTTCTGACCTGGTCAGGAAAGACCGGGGAGATGAGAATGAACCGGATATCAGTATCCTGGCTTTCTGGTGCAGGCGGTCCGGACTGGATGACTATAGCGCAGATTTGCTCTCCCGCTGGAAAGGGAGAAAAATCGTCGGAATCGGTACCATCGGTGGAAATGTCAGGGGGGCCTACGGAGACCGGGTCAGGGAAAACGTGAGAAAGGCAATCGGGCAGGAGAATATCTGCCTGGGAGTAAGCATCTGTCAGGGATCTGTAGACCTGAAACGGATTGAGAAGAGAAGGCACCTTCCAAAAGAAAACAAGCACTATGTCTCCCCGGAGAAATACCGAAGGGTCCTCAAGACCCAGGGACACCCGGACCAGGAGGACCTGAAGAGGGTTGCCGACTATGTAAGCAGAGTTCTCGGGATTTACATCCCTGCCCAAAACGGGTATACTGTAGATGATCGGATATACTCAGAGAAAGACTGATTCCACAAAGAAAGGAAAGAAATCATGTTTGAGAAGATAGAGAGAAAGATGGTTAACGGGCTGATCTTTCTGGACTT
The DNA here is from genome assembly GCA_045226235.1 of Anaerobutyricum sp. Taxonomy (GTDB): domain Bacteria; phylum Bacillota; class Clostridia; order Lachnospirales; family Lachnospiraceae; genus Anaerobutyricum. The sequence continues at coordinate 6,845 of JBGVCE010000340.1, read as the reverse complement.
GTTTAAGATGAAAACCAAGATTCCCAAGGACTTTACCCATGTCATGAAGATTCAGGACAGGAGGGTCCGGAAGCTGGTGAAAAAAGCATACAAAGTTCCCTTCTACAGGGAGAGATTTGATAAAGCAGGGGTAAAACCTTCCGATATCAGGACCGGAGATGACCTGTCCAAGCTGCCCCTTCTTACCAAAGATGAACTACGTGCCTGGATGAACGAGGAGGCAAAGGATCCAAAATACGAATACTGGTATCACGATACCACCAGCGGGTCCTCCGGGGTTCCTCTGATGCTTCTGGTTTCTCCGAAAGAGAAAGCCTACAACATGGCCAACTGGTTCCGTGTTATGATGGTGGCTGGTTACAATCCTTTTATCGGTAAAACCATGAGCCGCAAAAGTGCTCATTCTATCTCCGGAGGGAAAGATACTTTTCTTCAGAGATTTGGAATCCTTCGCCGCGGTTTTGTGGACCAGTATGCTCCGGAACCGGAGATCGTAAAGCAGATCAACGCCTATAAACCCGATTTTCTATATATGAATAAGAGTGAGTTTATGCGCATCTGTCTCTACTGTAAGCAGAATAATGTAAAGCTGAAAAAACCAAAATTCTACTGTCCTACCGGAGAGAAGATTGATGATACAGCCAGAAAACTCTTCCGTGAGATCCTGGGTCCCGGAATCATTGATTCCTATGGGACTGCCGAGACGGGAGCTGCCATGGTCCGTCTTTTCAACAGCAAGGAATACGTGGTCCACAATGACTCCTTTGTGGTTAATATCTACGACGAGAACAATCAGCCGGCCTCGGAAGGAAATATCGTGGTAACCCCGCTCTATAAGACAGATCTCCCGCTGATTAACTATGCCATCGGCGACAGGGGAACCTGCGAGATCCGTGATGGGGTGCGTTTTGTCACCAGTGTTCAGGGCAGGATGAATGATTTCTTCCGCTATGAGACAGGGGAAGTGACCACATTTTTCGAGATTGCTCCCATTATTGCCCACTGTGAGGATATCTTCCAGATCCGTTTTATCCAGAAGTCCTATGATAAGATTCACATTCAATGTGTTCAGAACAAGGAAATATCCAAACTGACGGAAAAAGAAGTGGAAGAGATGCTGACGGAGAAGCTGAATGCCAAATTCAAACATCCCTTTGAGATTGAATACGAGTGGATGGATTCCATTCCTCCGGATAAAAACGGAAAGCTGAGGATGATCGTATGCGAGGTGAAATAGACAAGATACCGGATTCCATCGTGGAAAAGGCGAAAAAGAACAGGTCTTCCAGAGACGAATCCCTGAACAAGATGGCCTTTACCTCCGGATTTTTCTACATTCTGGCTCAGTTCTGTGTCAGAGGACTGACCTTCGTGGTTACCCCTTTTTACAGCCGTATGCTTTCCAAGGCCCAGTATGGAGATATCCGGGTTTATGAGTCCTGGCTGTTGATCGCCTACACAGTGATGTCATTATGCCTCTGGCGTAGTGAGGATGTGGCAAAATATGACTTCAGGGATAAATTCAACGAATATACCTCCAGTGTCCACACCCTTTCCTATCTGGCCATTGCAGGGTTCTTTGGTCTGGCTCTGATCTTCAAAGAGCCCTTCCAAAGGTTTACTTCCATGGATGATCTCATGTTTTACATGTGTTTCCTCTATGTGTTTACTTATACCAGTATGCTTTACCTCCAGAGAAGAGACAAGCAGATGCTCCGGTACAAGTTCAGCACTTTGGCGACCCTGCTCACCATTGTTCCCGGAACCGCCCTGTCCTTATGGCTGATCTACCGGGGCAGACAGCTGGGATTACTGGATACCCTTGTTCACCGCAGGATTATCGGATATTACGTTCCTCAGATTATAGGCGGTGCCATCATAGCGGTAGTCATATGGGTGCAGGGAAAGAAATTCATTAATCTTACCTACTGGAAATACGGATTGAAATACAGCCTGCCTTTGATTCCGGAAGCCCTGTCCATCCAGATCATGAACCAGTCGGACAAGATCATGATCCAGAAACTGATCGGTTCGGATCCCACAGGAGTGTTTTCTCTGGCAACCACCATATCCTTCATCATCTGGATCCTGGAAGATTCCGTCTGGAATGCCTGGATACCATGGCTCTACGAGAAAATCTCAAGGGATGAGACGGAGGATATCGCCAAACCATGGACCACTGTCATGCACATCTTCGGGCTGATCTCATGGGCTTTGGTGGTTCTTGCTCCGGAGGAGATACTGATTCTGGGAGGGAAGAAATACTATGCGGCCATCTATCTGATCGCTCCCATGGTATCCGGAACCTTATTCCGCTTCTTCAGTTACAGTTACTCCGCAGTGGAAAACTATTACAAGAAGACCAAGTATGTAGCGGCCGGAACTATCGGCACCATGTTTTTAAATGTGATCCTCAACTATATCTGCATCATCAAATTCGGCTATATGGCTGCGGTATATACCACAGCAGCCAGCTATGTGGTTCTTCTGATCGTCCAGGGAGTCCTGGAGCGAAAGGTAACCGGGCAGGTGATCGTTCCTCTCTATAAGACGGTTCTGATCGCCCTGATGTACGGGGCTATCAATGTAGCCACCATTTCCCTGTATGCACTGCCCTGGTTCCTTCGCTGGGGCATCCTGGCAGCGGTTATGATCGGGGCTTTCGTCCTTCTGCGTAACCAGTTCCTGGCAGTTTATAAGATGATAAGAAAGAAATAGGAATCTGGTTAAAAACGATAAATAAAGAGCAGGCAGTTGGCAATTCACTCCGAAAGTGGGGAAAACACTTTTTTCGTGAACTTGCAAACTGCCTGCTCTTTTCTATGTTCATTATTTCAATATCTACCGGTTAACAGATATCATTTTTATTATTCTACTATAATCTCCACCTGATCCATGGCTTTGAAGAGTACATCCTGGGCCTCTTCCAGGGTATCTCCTTTTGTGATGATATGACCGATGCGGTGAGGTCCTACCCGGAAGGCATGTACTTCGTCCCCGGGCTCATAGTCAAACTGGACTTCGTAGATCCTGTCATCCGGATTGTTATGGTCGGTCTGGGAGATGATTTTTCCATCCTTGTCGCTCATGAGAAGATGGCTGGCATTGGGTACAGCATGACTGGTAAGGTCAAATTCCGGGTCTTCTCCCAGGGCAACCTTGAGAATCTTCTCATAATAATCGAAACCATAGTAGATGGATACCAGCTCTGCCAGGCAGGTGGCGCCGCATCTGCCTCCTAATTCCAGAACATATGTCTTGCCGTCCTTCAGGATAAAGTCAGCATTGATAGCACAATTGTCAAGGCCCATGGCCTTGGCGGCGCCCCGGAGCTGAACCTTGGCATCTTCGATGACTTCGTCGGAAAGCTGATAAGGGGCGAAGTGACCGATGGGCACTCCGGTGTCCCCGTGGAAAACATAATCCCCGTGGGGCAGGATGAATGATAATTCTCCGTTATAGACAAAGGCCTGGGCACCGAATTCTTCCCCTTCCACAAATTCTTCGATCAGGAAGTAGTCTTTTCTGGTATTCTCCTTCACATATGCCATGGAGGAATCAAAAGCATCATAGGAATCCACCCGGATGATTCCCCGGCTGCCGGAGGAATCCACGGATTTGAAGATCAGCGGAAATTCCAGCCCTTCTATGGTCTTGCGGACGTCGGGATCTGAGAAGGATACCTGGCGGAAGCGGGCAGTGCGCACGCCGTATTCTTCATATTTTGTCTTCATCAGCATCTTGTTGTTGGCGATGATGGCGGCGTCCCGGCTGATACCGCACAGTCCCATGGCGTCACATACATTTCCGATGGACTGGACGCAGACGTCCGTCCCGGTGGTGACGATTCCGTCAATCTGTTCTTCCCGGGCAATCTTAAGCATCATATCTTCATCTACAGTATTTTCATAATAAACCTTATCTGCCAGGGCAAATCCCGGATAGTTTCCCGGAATACTTACGGCTATGGTATACAGGCCCATTTTCTTTGCGGTTTTAATCAACGGTACCTGGTAGATCCCGGCACCCAGTATCATTATCTTTCTCATCTTTTTTCTCCGTTTCATTATTCATTCCTTGCTGGTAGATCTCCCTTATGACAAACTGGGGTTGTCGATTCATACCCAGGAACATTCTTCCCAGATATTCACCGATGAGTCCCAGAAACAGGAGGATGATTCCGGTGGAGAAGCAGATGGCCACCATGGTGGACGGCCAGCCCATTTGCATGCTCGGGACCATAAGCTTGCGGATCACGATTCCGATGGCCCCCAGGATACTTAAGAAGGAGAAAAGGTATCCGGCATAAGTAGCCATGCGGAGAGGTACTACGGAATATCCCATGATGTTGGACCAGAGCTGGATTAATTTCTTAAAAGTATATCCGGACTGACCCACTTCCCTCTCATAATGCTTGATGGGGATGCAACTGATATTTCTGGTCGTCCTCAGGAACAGTCCCTGCATATGAGTGTATGGACTCTGGTACTGAACCACATAATCCCGGACGAACTTACGGATGATCCAGTAGCTGGAGGTTTTCATATCTTTGGGCTTTCCGATGAGGATGCGGACTGTCTCGTAGTTCACAAAACTGCCGAAATTACGGAAAGCGGAATGCTTCTTCTGAGGGTAATATCCATAGACGATATCATAGCCTTTTTCAATCTCATCCAGTAGATAACATAACTGGGAAGGGTGGGTCTGCATATCATCATCCATTCCGATACAGTAGTCACCCTGGGCCTGATTCAGGCCGGCCATGATGGCATTATGCTGGCCGCCGTTCCTGGCCAGAGAAACCGCTTTTACGAAGGGATAATCATCTGCGAGTCCCTTGAGTGCTGCCAGGGTGGCTCCATCGTCGGGAGAATAATCATCCACCAAAATGAATTCGTATTCATGTTTCCCCAGGCGGTCCATCTCCTGACTGGTCATCTCCACCATCTTCCGGATGGTTTGAGATGACTTATAACAAGGGATAACGATAGAGTATAACAAAACAAATCCTCCTATATTTTTTATCTTTGCGTTAATAGGGGCTGCTGCGGTGTGCAGCAGCCCTTTTATCTTGATTATATCAGCGATAGAACTCTTTGATCTTCTCGCATACTGTTAAAGTCTTCTCCGGTTCCAGTCCATAGTAGAGAGGAAGACGGGTCAGACGCTCGCTCTCTTTGGTGGTGTAGACATCTTCACCATGGAACCGGCCATAGCGAATTCCTGCCGGAGCTCCATGAAGAGGAATATAGTGGAATACCGTGGAGATCTCATTTTCCCTGAGGAAACGGATCAGCGCAGACCTCTCCTCAAGATCCTTTGCCTTCACATAGAACATATGCGCATTGTGCACACAATCCTCAGGGATGAAAGGAAGTGCGATCTTCCCTGCCTCCTGGAGAGGAAGCAGGTTCTCATAATAGAGATTCCAGGTAGCCATACGGTCATCGTAGATCTCCTGGGCCTTCTCCAGCTGTGCCCACAGATAGGCGGCATTCATGTCGCTGGGCAGGTAGGAGGAACCGGCCTCCACCCAGGTATATTTATCAATCTGTCCCCGGAAGAACTTGCTGCGGTTGGTACCTTTTTCCCGGATAATCTCAGCCGGTTCGATATTCTCCGGATTCCGGATGAGAAGAGCTCCACCCTCACCCATGCTGTAATTCTTCGTCTCATGGAAGCTGAAGCAGCCGTAATCACCGATGGTGCCGAGGGCTCTACCCTTGTAGTAGGACATAACACCCTGGGCGGCATCTTCCACTACCTTCAGGTTGTGGCGGGCTGCGATATCCATGATAGTATCCATCTCACAGGATACCCCTGCATAATGTACGGGAACAATGGCCTTGGTCTTTTCCGTGATGGCATCTTCTATCAGGGTTTCGTCTATATTCATGGTATCTGGACGAATATCCACAAAGACAGCAGTAGCACCGCGAAGAACAAAGGCATCTGCCGTGGAGACAAAAGTGTAGGATGGCATAATCACTTCATCCCCTGGTTTGATATCACAGAGAAGAGCAGCCATCTCGGTGGCATGAGTACAAGAGGTTGTAAGCAAAGCACCGGCTGCCCCTGTATGTTCCATAATCCAGGAGTTGCACAGCTTGGTAAACTCGCCATCCCCACTGATCTTATGATTCCGGATGGCTTTTGTCATGTATTCGATTTCTTTTCCTGTAAAAGGAGGGATATTAAAATTAATCATAACGTAACCTTCTTTTTTGATAAATCTTGCAGCTGAAATGTTTTTCTTAACTATCTAATGATTATAGCAAAGAAATGGGAAAAAGTATATATGCTTCTTTTGGATATTTTCTTCCCAAAACTATTACAATACTGTTAAATTAGCTAATACAGAGTTGAAGTTGACGAAAAAAAGTGTTATGATATCAAATAGCTTATTTTATCATATTCTATTATGATATATTGGGTGTATATTCGAATGAATGGATAAAATGGGCTAATTTAGAGGAAAGGAGAGAAGAATGAGAAACAGAAAACGGAAACTGTGGCTGTTACTCCCCGTTCTGGCCCTGTGCCTGATCATTGGCGGAAGACCAGCCCGCGCGGCATCTTATCGTCAGATTACCTATGTGAACTCCTCGGATAAAGCCCTGATCTTTAAGTTCAAGGAATTCTGCTCAGAGGGCTACACATGGAAAGTGATGAAGGACACCGCTTCTGCCGCCATCCTCACAGGCAGCGAGCCCGGTGGGACGGTGGGTAATCACAGGATGTTCAAGATCCGCCTGGGATCTAAATATGCCGAGAAGACAAAGTATGTTCTCGTGATTACAGGAAAAGATAAGAAAAAAAGTATCACAGCAAGGTATTACACAGGT
>JBGVCE010000339.1:0-5754 GCA_045226235.1 Anaerobutyricum sp. | reverse complement strand
CAGCCAGCATCATGGTGGCGTAGGGCCCGGGAAGCAGTGTGGAAAAGTCAAGAATCTTTAAACCTTCTAAAGCACCCATAATAACCTCCGGTATTTTTATCTGCAGGGGATCTCCCTGTCTTTTTTTCATATCTTGCTATGTAATAATAATAGGACGAATCCGGTCATTTTTCAATTAGGAGTCCTTGCTTTCCATGAAAGTAATTCCCTGTGGTGCGGGATGAGACACCGTGGTATAATACAGGTATCATTTTAATGCAAAGGAGATAGAAGAATGAATAAAATTTATACGGAGAAGGCTCCTGCAGCAGTTGGACCTTATTCTCAGGCAGTAGTGGTTAATGGAATGGTATATACATCCGGTCAGATTGCTCTTGATCCGGCTACAGGAGAACTGGCCGGGGAGACCATCGAGGAACAGGCAGAGCAGATTATGAAGAATCTCGTTGCCATCCTTGAGGAAGCCGGATCCAAAGCAGAGAATGCAGTGAAGACTCTTTGCTTCCTTACTGACATCAATGATTTCGCTGCATTCAACGAAGTCTATGCCAGGTATTTTACCGAAAAACCTGCCAGATCTTGTGTGGGGGTAGCATCTCTTCCCAAAGGTGCAATCTGTGAAGTAGAGGTTATTGCAACAGTATAATAAGCTGGTAGAAACAACAGTCAGATAACCGGGGAGGGAAAAGTAGATTTATGAAGAAATGGTTATTTTTGATTCTGTTGTCAGTCATTATCTTAATCCGGACTAATGCACAGGCAGGGGTGGTGAAACCCACCGACAATAAGAAGGATGCTTTGGCCATCAATGAAGAACTTAGGTCCACCGGATATGTGAAGCTGGTGAAAGGAAAGACTTACCATCTGACTTATCCAATCAGGCTGAACAGTAATCAGACGGTGGACGCTACAGGAGCAACATTGATCGTCAGTAAGAGCGCCGTCAGAAATGATCCGAAGAATTATAAGAAAGACTACAGTTCCATGTTCAATATCGTGATTCGGGGAGGAAGATGGATTTCCAACAAGAAGAATGGCAACAAGGGGACTGCTTTCAGCTTTGCTCACTGCAGAAGGATCATACTGGAAGATATGGACATACAGACCACCAACGCAGAAGGTCATGGGATTGAACTGGTGGGATGTCAGGATGTGTGCGTCAGGAAATGTAGTGTGATCGCCCAGGGAAAGGGAAAAGCAAAAAGTGTGGAAGAGATGATACAGATCGATCTGGCAGCTCCCCACACCGCACCTTTTCTCTCTTCAAAATTCCGAAATGGACTTCCCTGCAAGAATATCATCATTGATGGCTGCACAGTGAAGGGCAACCGTGGAATCTGTGCCAATTACGCAAAGAAAGATAAAAAATACCGCAATAAATGTCACAATAAGATTACGATTCGTAACTCTGTGATAACCGGTGTGAAATCGGAAGCCCTGGCATTGTTTAATGCAGCCAATGTCACCGTTCAGAACAACAAGATCATTACCAAGAGTAAACGGACAGGAGAAGCCTACTCTGTCGGCTGCCATATGGCGGTCTTTGGTAAGAATTCCGTGCTTCCCAAGAGTGTGAATACGGTGATCAATAATACCATTAAGGGGGGAAGACAGGGCTTTCTCTTGTGTTCCCATTCCAGGTCCCAATATGGAAGCCTCACTATAAGCAACAATAAGATTTATTGTAAAAAGGGCATAGACAAAGCTCTTGAGATAGCAGGCAACACAGGTGGACAGTGTTCGGTCAACACAGTGTTTGAGGCTGAAAATGAACGGTATAAGTGGTAAAGAGAGGATAAAAAGGTATAGGAGATGAACTACCGGTATTGTTTATTTGATCTGGATGGAACCCTGACGGACCCGGGGATCGGAATCACGAATTCCGTTATGTTTGCATTGAAGAAGTTCGATATTATTGAATGTGACAGAAAGAAACTTTATCCCTTTATCGGGCCGCCGCTCCTGGAATCCTTTCAGAAATACTATGGCTTTTCCGTTTCTCAGGCTAATGAGGCAATTGAATATTACCGGGAATACTTTCGTGCCGGTGGGATATTTGAAAACACGGTATATGAAGGAATTCCTGAAATGCTTAGGGAGCTGAAGAGAAGAGGAGTGTACCTTGCTCTGTCTACATCCAAACCCTACGAGTTCGCGCTAGAGATCCTGAAGCATTTTGATCTCTATCAATACTTCGATTACCTTGGTGCGGCCACCATGGACGGACGGATCAGCAGGAAAGAGGATGTGATTCATCATCTACTGGATGACCTGGAAATAGAAGATAAGAGTTGTGTTCTGATGGTGGGAGACCGCGATCAGGATATCAACGGCGCAAAAGCAAATAATCTGGCCAGCGCAGGGGTTCTGTGGGGATATGGAAGCCTTGATGAACTACAAGATGCCGGGGCAGATTATCTGCTGGAACAGCCAGGGGAATTGCTGGAGTTATTCTGATAATACCTATAAACAGACATCATAAATAAGGCTGCCACACCCGTTTCGGAGTGTGGCAGCCTTATTCTATGAAATCACATATTTTTTAAGACTATCTCTGCCCCTTATCGTAAGGTATACCTTCTGCTTTCGGGGCCCGGCTGTTGGTAGAAGCGATGGCCAGAACCAGAAGAGAGATGATATAAGGCAGCATGTTATATAAGGTGCTGGGCAGACCTAAGGCCACCAGTCCCTGGAAGCCTGTGTAGACGTTGGACAGGGCCCTTAAGAGTCCGAAGAGGAGGGCTGCCAGTGCGATGTTGACCGGTTTCCACTGGCCGAAGATCATAACAGCCAGAGCCAGGAAGCCAAATCCTGCCACACCATTTTCAAATTTCCACTCGCTGACACCGGCGGTTATATAGGCAATCCCACCCAGTCCTCCCAGGAGACCTGAGATCAGGACACCGGCATAACGCATCTTGTACACGTTGATACCTACCGAGTCAGCTGCCTGTGGGTGCTCACCGCAGGCCATAAGACGAAGACCGAAACGGGTGCGGTAGAGGATGACAACCGAAGCGGCCAGTGCAAGAACTGCGATAACCATGAACCAGTTCAGCTCGAAACTTCCCAGATGAACGGATATGGCCTTTTTCTGCTTAATATACTGGATGGTGGAAGATACGTTATTGGGATCTTTCATCATGTTAAGTGCTTTCACAAATACTGTTGCTGCAGCGGTGGCCAGCATATTCATGGCAGTTCCCACCAGGGTCTGGTCCGCATTGAAATTCACAGCTGCCACAGCCAGGAAGAGTGAGAAAACCATGCCGAAAAGGATACTTCCCAGCACCACCATGATCATCATGGGAAGGGCAGAAAGGCCGGACATGAATTTCATAACCAGGGCTCCGCCAAGCGCTCCCATTACCATGACCCCTTCCAGTCCCAGGTTGATGACGCCGCTGTGCTCGGAGAAACAGCCGCCAAGGGCTACCAGAAACAGTACGGATGCATAGATCAGTGTATATTGGATCAAAAGACTCATACTATTCACCTCCCCTTTTCGCATTTGCCATGGTTAATCTTTCCTGGATCTTTCGATTCATGAGAGATTTAAAGATAAATACAAAGCTGCAGAAATAGATGATGATTGCCAGGATCAGATCGGAGATCTGGGAGGCATATACCATCTTATTCACATAGGACCCTCCGCTGGTTACATGCTGGATGAAGAAGGCGGAGAAGATACTTCCGATGGGGTGAAGACCACCCAGGAAAGCCGCCGCGATTCCGTTGAATCCCATGCCGGGCACGCTGGTCTGCGCACAACTCCACTGCTCGATTCCGCTTAAGAAGAGGAATCCTGCTCCCAATCCTGCCAGACAGCCTGAGATAAACATGGTAAGGATGATGTTCTTTTTCTCTTTCATGCCGGCATATTTAGCCGCATGTTTATTGAAACCGGTGGCTTTCAGCTCATAACCCAGTTTTGTCTTGGACATGACGAACCAGACCAGAACGGCAAACAGGATGGCCAGAGGAATGGCAATGGTGACATACCGGTTGCCGGAGAATAAGCCTGACAGCCCCAGACTGGGTATGATGGCTGATGGATTGTTGGTCCGGAGAGCGCCGGTATAAGTGGTGCTTGATTCCTTCACCTTGGTGAGGAGAGTATTTATGGTGTAGAGGCTGATCCAGTTGAACATGATACTGGCGATAACCTCATTTACATTTCGGTAGGCCTTCAGGGCACCAACGGCAGCCCCTAAGATTCCTCCGCCGATCATGGCGGCAATCAGGCACACATACCAGGGCATCTGCCAGGCCAGTGCCAGATAAAGGGCTAAGCCTGCCCCTACGGTATACTGCCCGGAGGCCCCGATATTAAACAGCCCTACTTTATAAGCGAAGAGCACGGATAAGGTACACATAAGCAGGGGGGCTGTCTTAACCAAGGTACTTCCGAAATACTCCAGAGCTACTTCCGGTCTCGGGAAATATAAGAAGTTTTTCAGTATGGCGATCATGGCCGCAGTGGCTTCCGACGGATTGATACAGATCAGGACGATATATCCCACCAGAAGTCCGAGAACGATGCAGATCAGAGAAGCCAGAAGGGTCTGAAAACCATCACTATGCATTAAGGATTTCTTTTCATTTGTATTCAATGATCTACACCTCCTGTCTCTTTGCACCGGTCATATACAGACCAAGTTCTTCTATGGTCACTTCATCGGGATCAAACTCACCCACCAGCTCACCTTCATACATAACCAGGATACGGTCAGAAACGTCCATAACCTCGTCAAGCTCCAGACTCACCAGAAGAATACCTTTCCCGGCATCCCTTTGCTGGACCAGTTCCTTATGAATCATCTCGATGGCACCGATATCCACACCTCTGGTAGGCTGTACGGCGATAAGCAGCTTGGGTGACCGGTCGATTTCCCTGGCGATGACTGCTTTCTGCTGGTTGCCTCCTGACATGGACCGGGCGATAGTGGTGGGACCCTGGCCGGACCGGACATCATATTCCTCAATCAGCCGGTTGGCGTAGGACCGGATCTCATCTTTTTTCAATATTCCAAGGCTAGTGGTGAACTGTGGCTCAAAGTACCGCTGAAGTACGATGTTATCTTCCAGGGAGTAGTCCAGCACCATGCCGTGTTTATGCCGGTCTTCCGGGATGTGGCTGGTACCCATGACAGACCGCTGCCGGATGGATTCCTTGGTCAGGTCCTGCCCATCCAGGTAGATATGGCCTTCTTTGAGGGATTCCAGACCGGACAGGCCGTAGATCAGTTCTGTCTGGCCATTGCCGTCGATTCCGGCGATGCACACGATTTCACCGCTTCGAACCTGGAAACTCACATCATGGACCTTGTCTTTCTTGTGGTGTCCGGAGGCTACGCTCATGTGCTGCACATCCAGGATGACATCCCCGGGTTTGGACTTCGTTTTCTCTACTTTAAAGTTGACATCCCGGCCAACCATCATGGCGGACAGCTTTTCCGGAGAAGTATCACAGGTGTTTACCGTGCCGATATATTTTCCCTTTCGGAGGACCGTACACCGGTCAGATACTTCCATGATTTCATTCAGTTTATGAGAGATAAAAAGGATGCTTTTACCTTCCGCTGCCAGGTCTTTCATGATCTGCATCAGCTCGGCGATCTCCTGTACACTTAAGACCGCTGTAGGCTCATCGAAGATCAGGATCTCATTATCCCGGTAGAGCATCTTCAGAATCTCTGTTCTCTGCTGCATACCCACTGTAGTGTTTTCAATCAGGGCATCGGGATCCACCTG
>JBGVCE010000338.1:0-2851 GCA_045226235.1 Anaerobutyricum sp. | reverse complement strand
GAATCCTGCAGGGAAGCATTTCTCGAACTGGGTTATTCCCTGGAGGAGTTCGGGGGAAATGAGTACTGCATCCGCGCGGTACCGGCGGATCTGATCGACCTGGATCCCCAGGATCTTTTTGTAGAATTGCTGGACAACATCGATGATAGTACGGGAAAGATGAATCTGGATGTCCTGACGGATAAACTGGCTTCCATGGCTTGTAAGGCTGCGGTAAAAGGAAACATGAGCATGTCCTTCCAGGAGATGGAAGCATTGATGAATCAGCTTATGGAGCTGGAGAACCCCTATCAGTGTCCTCATGGCAGACCAACCATCATCTCCATGACCAAAAGGGAGCTGGAGAAGAAATTTCACCGTATACAGTAGGAGCCGGAATTGATATGACAAAGGACATAAAACAGGATCATAAAAAACCGTTAGTGATACTGACCGGTCCCACTTCCGTGGGGAAAACCAGCCTCTCCATCTCTCTGGCCCATGAGATCGGGGGAGAGATCATCAGTGCGGACTCCATGCAGGTCTACCGCGGGATGGATATCGGCACAGCCAAGATCACAGAGGAAGAAATGGATGGAATCCCCCACTATCTGGTGGATATTCTGGAACCGGATCAGCCATTCAATGTGGTGGAGTTCCAGAGACTGGCCAAGGAGGCTATGAACAGGATTTATTCCCACGGGAAGATTCCTATCCTCGTGGGAGGCACCGGATTTTATATCCAGGCCCTTGTGTATGATATCGATTTCTCCGAGCATCCGGAGAAGGAGGATTACCGCAGGAAGCTTACCCTCCTGGCAGAGGAGAGAGGAAAGCAGTACCTGCACTCCATGCTGGAGGAGGTGGACCCGGAATACGCAGCCTCCGTCCATTATAACAATGTGAAAAAAGTAATCAGAGCCCTGGAATACCATAAGGAGACCGGGGGAAAGCTTTCGGCCCACAACCGGGAACAGCAGGAGAGAACCTCCCCTTATCGGTTTGCCTACCTGGTGCTAAATCAGGACAGGGAGCTGCTGTATCAACGGATTAACCAGAGGGTGGATCAGATGATGGAACAGGGGCTCCTCCAGGAGGTCCGGCAACTGTCTGAGAGAGGTTTTACCCCGGATCTGGTATCCATGCAGGGACTGGGTTACAAGGAATTTTTTGAATATTTTAATGGCAATCTTTCCTTAGATGAAGTGGTGGACCGCATTAAAATGGAAACCAGAAGATTTGCCAAAAGACAACTCACCTGGTTCCGTAGAGAGAAGGATGTCATATGGATCAACAAAGGGGATTACCCCGGAGAGAAGGAGATCCTGGCTGTCATCCTGGAACATCTGAGACAAAAAGGAATTGTGAAATAACGATAGATAACAGGTTGGAATAAAAGATGAATACAACAGATGACTTGAGAACGTACTATATGAGCATGGGGATTTCACCCCAGGTGTATGATTACTGCTCAGATATTGAATATAAATTGCAGGAGAGGTTCAGGGAGATCGATCATATCGCTGAATGCAACCAGATGAAGGTACTGTCCGCCATGAGAAAGAACCGGCTCAGCGAGGCATGTCTGGCTCCCAGCACCGGGTACGGATATAACGATATGGGCCGTGAGACGCTGGAAAAAATCTACGCGGATGTCTTCGGGACGGAAGATGCCCTGGTCCGCCAGCAGATTACCTGCGGTACCCACGCCTTAGCCCTGGCCCTCATGAGCCAGTTAAGACCGGGGGATGAATTGCTGTCCCCCGTGGGAAAACCATATGACACGCTGGAGGAAGTGATCGGCATCCGGCCTTCCAACGGGTCTCTGGCCGAGTATGGCATCAGCTACCGCCAGGTGGATCTTCTGGATGACGGCGGATTCGACTGGGATGGAATCCGGGCGGCTATGAACGAGAAGACGAAAATGGTAACCATACAGAGGTCCAAGGGATACGCATCCCGCCCCACCCTTTCCGTGGAGAGGATCGGGCAGCTAATCTCTTTTGGCAAGGGAATGAAGCCGGATGTTATCTGTATGGTGGATAATTGTTATGGAGAGTTTGTGGAATTACAGGAACCCTCCCAGGTGGGAGCAGACCTGGTGGTGGGATCCCTCATCAAGAATCCCGGCGGAGGGCTAGCCCCTATCGGCGGTTATCTCGTGGGCACGAAAGAATGTATTGAAAGGGCAGCTTACCGGCTTACTTCCCCCGGTCTTGGAAAAGAGGTGGGGGCGAGCCTGGGTATCACTGCAAGTCTGACCCAGGGATTTTTCCTGGCTCCTACAGTGGTAAAGGGGGCCTTAAAGGGGGCAATCTACGCAGCCAACATCTATGAGAGTCTGGGGTTTAAGGTCATACCGGACAGCAGTGAATCCAGGCATGATATCATTCAGGAAGTGGAATTCCATGATCCTGACCTGCTCATCGCTTTCTGCCAGGGGATCCAGGCCAGCGCTCCTGTGGACAGCTTTGTCCGTCCGGAACCCTGGGATATGCCTGGTTATGATGCCCAGGTCATCATGGCAGCCGGCGCTTTTGTATCCGGTTCCTCCATCGAACTTAGCGCCGACGGGCCCATGAAGGAGCCTTATGCGGTTTATTTTCAGGGCGGCCTTACCTGGGAACACGCCAAATACGGTATTATGATGTCCCTGCAGAAGATCTATGAGACGGGAAAGGTCAGCCTGAATCATTTCAAAAATCTTAATAAATGATACAAAATTTTAAGGAATACGGAAATGTGAATGTATATACAAAGGACCTTTTTTGTGTTAAGATATACTTTGATTGATTGTGCCTTCCTGCCTGGAGAGCTTCAAGGAGGCATAATATGGAACAACATTTTTTGCGCATGAAAGACCGGCCGCCGG
>JBGVCE010000337.1:0-3753 GCA_045226235.1 Anaerobutyricum sp. | reverse complement strand
TTCCCATGGGGGATCCCTTGGAATTGATGCTCTTGCCTACAGTTCAAAGATGAGAACCTGGAACGCAGGATATAAAGTGCTTCTGGCCACCATCTGCCTGATTCTATGTATCGCTTTTAATAATATCTATGTCTCCATAGCCGTCATACTTATGATGGGATATCTTACGGTAGTAATCGGGGGACTTGAATTTGACCATTACCTTTCCATGATGACCATTCCTATCGTCTTCATGGTAGTGGGAGCCATCACCATCGCTATTGGCTACTCCCTTAAACCTGTAGGTGAGTATAATCTGCATGTATTTAATCTGTTCTACATCTACTGGTCCAGGAAAAGCCTGCTTCTGGCAGCCGTCCTGATTTTAAAGGCTTTTGGAGCTGTGAGCGCTCTTTATATGATGACATTGACCACACCCCTCACTGAACTGGTTTCAGTGCTTCGTAAAGTACATATGCCTAAGCTGATCGTAGAGCTTATGAATATGATCTACCGCTATATATTTATCATGCTGGAGACTTACAATCGTCTTAAAAATTCCGCAGAGTCGAGACTGGGCTATGTAGATTTCAGGACATCCTGCTACACCTTCGGCCAGATTGCCAGCAATCTCTTTATCGTAACCCTTAAGAAAGCAAATGCTTATTATAATGCATTGGAAGCCAGATGTTACGATGGAGAGCTGAATTTCCTGGAAGAAGAAAAACCGGTAAAAACATGGCAGATTGTTTTTGCCATCGCTTTTATCTTGGTTTTAATCGCAATCTGGTTATTGACCAGATAATACTTATAACACGAAAAATACTTTTAACACAGATAAACAACTCATAACATTTTTAGAATATAGAAGGAGAACTACCATGAAAAGAACAAATGAAAACCCCATCTTACAGGTGAAAGATTTACATTTCAGATATAACGACGAGAAAGAAACTTTAAGAGGAATTAATCTTGACATATATGAAGGCGAAAAAATCGCAGTTCTTGGCTCCAACGGTGCCGGCAAATCCACCTTTTTCCTTAATATAAACGGTGTATTAAAATCATCTTCCGGCCAGATCTGTTACCGCGGTAAGACCATCGACAAAAAAAGCCTAAATGAGTTAAGAAAAAATGTAGGTATCGTATTCCAGGATGCCGATAACCAGATCATCGCCTCCACAGTGGAAGCAGAAGTATCCTTTGGTCCCATGAACCTGAAGCTGCCCCGCCAGGAAGTAATTGAACGCGTTGACAAAGCCCTTGCCTACATGAACATCAGCGATTTCAAAAAACGGGCGCCCCACTATCTCAGCGGTGGTGAGAAAAAACGTGTAAGTATCGCAGATATCATCGCTATGGAATCAGAGATCATCATCTTTGATGAGCCCACCGCTGCATTGGATCCTTTGAATGCTGCCATGCTGGAAGAAGTCCTTGGAAAGATGAGTGAAGAAGGCAGAACGATGCTTATCTCCACCCATGATGTAGACTTCGCTTACCGCTGGGCTGACCGCGTCATCGTATTTAGCAATGGTCAGATCATCGCCGACGACACCCCATTTAATATCTTCTGTCAGGAAGATATTCTGGAGCAGGCAAGCCTGAAACATCCCACCATGTTCGATGTGTGCCGGATTATCGAGGAGCAGAGCCAGATTTCCATGCAGGAGAGCTATCCCAGGAATGTTCAGGAGTTCAAGGTCTTCATGGAGAAACTCTCCTCCATGAAATCTGTAGGTTAATGTAGCGGGAGGGGCTTGCCCCTCCCAAGTAAAAAAGCTATTGACAAAGTGTCTTACTTTGTTTATATTATACCTATACCCCCATGGGTATATAAACAGTTCAAGTACTTAATTATTATTTTTATCTTAAGGAGGTAATCGTATGTTTTTTTTAAAGAAAGAAATTCTTATTTCCCTGTTAGGTGGATTTGTTCTTGGTAAGGCCGGGGAGACAATCTTTGGCAGTGAAACAGCTAAGAAGGTATACACCAAGGCAGCAATCGGAGCCTTTATCGCCAAGGATTCCATCATGGATTCTGTGGAGAAGATCCAGGCAGAAGCTATGGATATCGCAGCAGAGGCAAGAATCGAGGCAGATAATTACCAGGCTAAGAAAGACGGCTCTTTCGATATGTTCGAAGGATTTGAAGAAGAAGTATCCGATCTTGATGAAGGCATCGTTGAAGCATAGAGAGGAAGTGTCCTATGAAATACTGTATTAAGCATCAGACGGATGGGCAGATCCATATCATTCTGCCATACCGGCGTCTGACGGATACAAAGGCAGACGTGCTCTATTATGGCCTGCTTGAAACACAGGATGTCATCTCAGTTCATGTATTTCAGCGTACAGCGGCTGCTGTAATCCGTCACAAAAAAGGAGCAGCCGATAAGGTCCTGCAAAGGTTAGCTACCATGGACCTTCACAGTCAGGAAGCCATTGATGCACTGCCCGGCGTATCTGCCCGTGCCACCAACGAAGAGTTCAAGGATAAGGCAGCCACAAAGATTCTTGTCCGTCTGGCCAAGAGAACTCTGCTCCCTTTCCCGCTGCGCGCCGTCTGGACGGTATGCAACGGCGCGCCTTATATCCGGGAGGGCTTAAAGGATTTGTTCCAGCGCAACTTCAGCGCAGAAATCGTGCACGCTTCCGCAATCCTGGCATCTTTACTGACAGGAGACTTTAACACCGCAAGCTCCATCATCTTCCTGACAGATATGGGAGAGATGCTGGAGGAATGGACTTACAAGAAATCCGTGGATGACCTGGCCCAGTCCCTGCAGCTAAATGTAACGCAGGTATGGAAACAGGAAGAAGACGGTTCCTTAATCAAATGTAGCATACAGGAAATCAATGACGGCGACTGCATCCATGTTGGTATGGGAAGTATGATTCCACTTGACGGCGTGGTCGTTTCCGGAGAAGCCATGGTAAACCAGGCTGCCCTGACCGGAGAATCCGTCCTGGCGGCAAAACGTCCGGAAAGTACCGTCTTCGCCGGCACAGTGCTGGAAGAAGGAGAACTTATCATCTCCGTGCAGGCTGTATCCGGCAAGACACGTTATGACCGGATCGTCCAGCTGATTGAAGAGTCAGAAAGCATGGTTTCCGTCACCCAGAGTCGTGCGGAGAAAGTGGTCAGCAAACTGATTCCATACACTTTCGGAACCTCAATACTGACCTTCCTCCTGACCAGAAATCTGACCAAGGCTGCCTCTGTGCTTATGGTGGACTTCTCCTGCGCCATCGAGGTTGCTATGCCTATCGCCGTTTTATCCACCATGAGGGAAGCAGGGCGAAACCAGATTACCGTAAAAGGCGGTAAGTATCTGGAGATGGTCTCCGAGGCTGATACCATCGTCTTTGATAAAACAGGAACTCTGACCAATGCCACACCCGTGGTAGAAGAGGTTATTCCTCTGGATGGAAGAGATGAAAATGAGATGCTGGCTCTGGCAGCCTGTCTGGAGGAACATTTCCCCCACTCTCTGGCAAACGCCGTTGTGAAGGCCGCCAAGGACCGCTCTTTATCCCATGAAGAGCTGCACACCGCACCGAATTATATCGTCGCCCACGGTATCGTTTCTACCCTGAACGGGGAGAAAGTCGTAATCGGAAGCAGCCACTTTGTCCTGGAGGACGAAGGTGCTTATATTTCCGAGGAAGACCGGGAAAAGGTTCTGGCTATGCCAACCCAGTATTCCCGCCTTTACATGGCCATCGGCAACCGTATGGCAGCCGTAATCGGTATCTCGGATCCCATCCGGC
>JBGVCE010000336.1:0-7521 GCA_045226235.1 Anaerobutyricum sp. | reverse complement strand
CTGCGGCGCATCGCAGAGTTGCGCATAGGAAGATGTCTTCGACATCGCGCAACTCGCGCGGAATCGTCAAGACGATTCCGATTGAATCATAAAAAACCGATTGATAGAGCGGATGACGGGAATCGAACCCGCGTCCTCAGCTTGGGAAGCTGATGTTCTGCCATTGAACCACACCCGCATGTATCTTTCGAACGAGATATATCATAACATATATTCTTCGGCGTTGCAAGGAAAAGATAAGGATGATGTCAACAGAATGCCCCTGATAAAAGTTGACGAAACAGGTCATTCTCGTTATCATAATATCTGAAAGAATATAGAACTGGAGAGAACTTTGCGCTATTTACTTTGTGGAATCAATGCAAAATACATACATACCAACCTGGCAATCCTGTCTCTGCAAGCCTATGCCAGGGCAAAGAGCGAGAAAGAGATATTGATTCGTGAATACACGATTAATCATTACGTGGATGACATCCTTCAGGATCTCTATGAAACAGGGGCGGATGTAATCATTTTTTCCTGCTATATCTGGAACATTGATTTTGTGACAGAACTGGCGGAAGAATATAAGAAGATAGCGCCTAACTGTAGTGTTTGGGTCGGAGGACCTGAAGTGTCCTATGACAGCAGGCAGTTTCTGAAAGATAACCCTGCCGTGAATCTGGCCATGCGGGGGGAGGGTGAAGAGGTCTTCTATCAGCTGACGGAGTTTTATGAAGGTTCTCTTTCATCCATTCCGAGTTTACCGGGCATTGCAATCCGAAGAGGGGAGAACCTTATAGAGGACTACGGGATGGCGCCCATGATGAATATGGATGAAATTCCCTTTGTCTATGAGGATTTTGAGCCCTTTGAGCATAAGATTCTCTACTATGAAACCAGCAGAGGCTGCCCTTTCTCCTGTAGCTACTGCCTGTCCTCCCTTGATAAGAGGGTGAGATTCCGGTCTATGTCCAAGGTAAAAAAGGAACTGGATGCATTTCTGGCTGCCGGAGTTGCCC
Organism: Anaerobutyricum sp.; assembly: GCA_045226235.1. Taxonomy (GTDB): domain Bacteria; phylum Bacillota; class Clostridia; order Lachnospirales; family Lachnospiraceae; genus Anaerobutyricum. Next base: position 6,517 of record JBGVCE010000336.1, on the reverse strand, counting down.
AGGTGAAGTTTGTGGACCGGACTTTTAACTGTGATATCAAGAGGGCAAAGGAGATATGGGCTTATGTGACCAGTCACGATAACGGGGTAACAAATTTTCATTTTGAGATATCTTCGGATATCCTGGACCAGGAGTGCATAGAACTGTTTCGGGAGATGAGACCCGGGTTGATTCAGCTGGAGATCGGGGTTCAATCTACGAATCCGCCTACGTTGGATTCAATCCGCAGACATATGGACCTGGATAAGCTCTTTCTGAGAGTAGATCAGGTGCATGCCTTAGGGAATATTCACCAACATCTGGATCTGATTGCCGGACTTCCCCATGAGGACTACGAACGGTTTGCCTGTTCCTTTGATGATGTTTATGCCCATAAGCCTGACCAGCTCCAGCTAGGATTCCTAAAGGTTCTAAAAGGGACAAGGATGATGGAGGAGTCCCTGGGATATGAGATTCGCTACCGTGCCCGCTCACCCTATGAAGTTCTGTCCACCAGCTGGCTGTCCTACGGGGATATCATCGCTTTAAAAGGCATCGAGGAGCTGGTGGAGATGTATTATAACAGTGGCCAGTATACCCACACACTAGCTTATGTGGTGCCTATGTTTGAAAGGCCTTTCCTCTTTTACCAGAGCTTTTCCCGCTATTATCGGGGGAAGGAACTCCATAAGAGGAACCATAACCGAATGCAAAAGTATGAGATTCTGAGGGATTTTCTTAGGAGTCAGAATATGGAGATGCCTTTGCTGGATGAGCTCCTGCTCTATGACCTCTATCTTCGGGAAAATGTTAAGGGCAGACCTTGGTGGGCTCCGGATATATCATCTTACAAGAAAAGCTGGAAGGAAATCTACCGGACCCGGAGAGACCTGATCTATCCGGATACGCCGGAAGAGAGCTATGATTCCAGGTCTGCAGCAAACCACAGCCATATGGAGAGGTTTTCTTTCGATATCTGTACCTTTGTTAGAGAAGGAAGATACCTGCCAGGGTCTTATGACTGCATTTTCGATTACACCTGCAGAAATCCATTAAATCAGGAAGCCAGGACCTTGTGCTTTAATATAAACATACTTTAGGAGGTAACAAAATATGAAAAAAAACAAAATAATGGCTATCTTATGTGCATCGATTATGACAATGACTATGCTGGCCGGCTGTGGAGCCGGTAACGGTAGCGCTGGTACCGCAGCGAAACAGGATAAGAAAGAGCTGCTGAAGTCCATGATGACATCCGAGGAAGAACTGGGTATTGCCGGTAAATATCATACGGTTGCCGATATCAACGACGGAAAAATTGATTCCAATCTGGTTGGCGTATGGAAGACCGCGGATCAGTCTTATACCTATCATTATAACGAAGACGGGACGGCATACTTCGAGAGTACGGATTTCGGTAACAGTGATCCCGCACCTTATACCTGCCTCACAGTCGGAGACCATCAGATCGTCTGCCAGGAGACGACCATGGTAGACTATTCGGACGACGCTGAGAAAGAGACTGCAGTGATGTCTTATAATACCTACAAGGTCGACGGAGATGTCATGTATCAGGTTGTGGTGGATGACGTTTATCCGGGAGTCACCTACGTTACCACCGCTTTGTTAACCTACTACAGGGCGGATGAATCCGGTGACATCGCCAAGGCTTTATCAGATAATCCGGAAGATCCCGAGTACATCTATGGAGAATGGAATTATGAAGGTGGAACCATCACCATTGATGACAAGGGGATGACTGTGACCGGAGGACCCGATGAACTGGGGCTGGCCCCTCTTCCCATCAGTATAACCGAGGATGGAGGGCTGGAAGTTGAGGCAAATGAGACCACAACAAAATACAGATTCAATTTAACCTTAAATACCGAATTCAAGGATGATACCAAGAAAGAGATCGAAAAACAGGAATATGGTCTCAACCTCTTCTACACGGGAGCAGATAAGGATGACAGACCGAACCTGGCTGATATCATGGAAGACTGGAACAAAGATTACGGATATGAAGAATATCTGTATAATCTGACCCTGACTCGTCCGGCAGACTAATAACACCCTAAAGACCCGCTTTGCGGGTCTTTTTATTTCAATCGGAATCGTCTTGACGATTCCGCGCGAGTTGCGCAATGTCGAAGACATCTTCCTATGCGCAACTCTGCGATGCGCCGCAGGCTTCATCAGATGAAGATTGAGACTCCGCCTGATGTGAATGAATAATCTTCTATCTGTAGAGGATGGAGTCTCAATCAAATCTGATGAAACCCCTTGAATGTGAAGGAAAAATCATTTACAATAGAGGTTAATTCGTGTCAGGGGGGAAACTCCCTCTCACTTTGCAGAGATGATTATGAAGGAGGTAGTGGAATGCGTTCCAAGAAGTATCAGAAGATAACGGCCATCATTATTATCCTTGTAATCCTGGCCATGGTGGTAACTTCCATCTGTTCCGGATTATTGATGGGATAGTTTTCTTTCGATGATTCGGAAGGAGAGACGAGGTAAGGAATGCTGCGTATCGGAAGAATCAAGGAGAGTGTTTATAACCGCTCCGTACTTAAGCAATTACATAACGATAAGAATCGGATTCTGCCGGATGCGGCACGAACCATCGTCGTTGAGGGATGGACTCTGGCTGCAGAACGGATTGTCACCAATATGATTAATACCTTTGTGGCCCAAAGGTCTTATCCGGCCATGGCCACAGTGTCTGCGATTTTGCCGGAAGGCACAGAAGAAGCGGAACTTCGCCGATTTACTTCCAGGTTAGGAAGCCTATGTGCTGATAATCATATCCGGATTGCCGTTCCTGATGTCAGGGTTTTGGCCCAGGCGGGAGCCCCGATCTTTACAGCTGTGGGTCTGACTTTTGAAGAAAATCTAAAGCCTATGGGAAGGCTCCCGGCAGATTTGGATATCGTGGCTGCCGGAACCATTGCCTGTGAAGGAGCAGCCATCCTGGCGCTGGAAAAAGAGATACAGCTAAAAGAATGGTTTGCCGGTTTTTTTGTGGATTCTGCAAAAAAACTGTTTGATTCTGCTTCTATGCCGATAATCCGGGATATTCTGAAGGTTCAGGATGCCTCCGGGATTGCGGTAAGAGATGGCGGTATCTTTGCGGGTTTCTGGGAATTGGGAACCGTGGGAAAGGTGGGCCTGGATATAAATCTTAAGGCCATTCCGATTCGTCAGCATACCGTAGAGGTCTGTGAATTCTGTAATATCAATCCATACATGCTCCTGTCGGGGGGATGTATTTTGCTGGCAGTTTCTGAAGGGGAGAATCTTGTTGCAGTTCTTTCTGAGGAGGGAATACCGGCAGCAGTAATCGGCCATACCACTTCAGGCAATGACCGGATCATTCGTTACGATGATGAGATCCGGTATCTGGAGCCGCCTAAGACCGACGAGATTTATCAAGTAATATAATATTTGATAGAATATATGAAAGTAATGTCTGAAAGGAGAGTTTCCCATTTTTGGGTTGTAGGAATGTACTATGCGTAATGAAATTTTAAGGATGCTTGAAAATAACAGTAAGATTGATCTGCACGATGTTGCTCTGATGTTAGGTACTGATGAGACAGTGGTATTAGGTGAGATAGAGAAGCTGGAGAAGGAAGGAATTATCTGTGGATATCCGACACTGATCAATTGGGATAAGACAGATCTTGATAAGGTAAGTGCTCTGATCGAGGTTCATGTAACACCACAGCGAGGCAGCGGCTATGAGAAACTGGCAGAGCGGATTACTAACTATCCGGAGGTAAAGGCAATCTATCTGATGTCTGGATCCTATGATTTTGCTGTATTTCTGGAAGGAAAGACCCTGAAAGAAGTATCCATGTTTGTGACGACTCGTCTGTCCACTTTGGATGACGTTTCCGGCACTACGACTCATTTTATCTTAAAGAAATACAAGGATCATGGTATGATCCTAATCGATAAGCCAGTTAGTGAAAGAATGAAGGTGACACCATGAGAAACCCTCTGTCTGATAAAGTGATCAATATTAAACCATCCGGGATCCGTAAGTTCTTCGACCTGGTTCAGGAGATGCCGGATGCCATCTCTCTGGGTGTGGGTGAACCGGATTTCGATACTCCCTGGCATGTAAGGGAAGAGGGTATCTACTCCCTGGAGAAAGGGAGAACTTTCTACACCTCGAATGCCGGTTTGATGGATCTTCGTATCGCCATCTGTAATTACCTGAATCGTCGCTTTGGGTTGACCTATGATCCCAAAACCGAAGTTTGTGTTACCGTGGGTGGAAGTGAAGGTATCGACATCGCCCTTCGTGCCATGGTAAATCCAGGAGATGAGGTTATCATCCCGGAACCTTGTTATGTATCCTATCTCCCCTGCGTGGAGCTGACGGATGGTGTGCCGGTTACCATTGAACTCCAGGAGAAAAATGCTTTTAAACTGACGGCAGAAGAACTGGAGGCTGCCATAACCGACAAGACTAAGATCCTCATCCTGTCCTACCCCAACAATCCTACCGGGGCAGTTATGACAGCGGAAGATCTGGAACCTATAGCAGAACTTGTGAAAAAGCATGACCTTTATGTTATTTCCGATGAGATCTATGCGGAGCTTACTTATCTGGAGAAACATGTATCCATCGCCTCTCTTCCCGGTATGCGGGACCGCACCATTGTGATCAACGGTTTTTCCAAGGCATTTGCCATGACGGGATGGAGACTGGGCTATGCAGTTGGTCCGGAGCTTATCGTGCGACAGATGACCAAGATCCACCAGTTCTGTATTATGGCCGCTCCCACCACCAGCCAGTACGCAGGAGTGGAAGCCTTGAACAATGGGGAAGAGGATGCCGCTATGATGAGGGAGTCCTATGACCAGCGCCGCCACTATCTTCTGGGGCGCTTCAAAGAGATGGGATTAAGCTGTTTCGAACCTCACGGCGCCTTCTATATGTTTCCTTGTATCAAAGAATTCAGCATGACTTCCGAGGAGTTCGCATCGGCTCTTCTGAAAGCCGAGGAAGTAGCCATCGTTCCCGGGACGGCTTTCGGTGATTGTGGCGAGGGATTCCTGCGTGTTTCCTATGCCTATTCTATAGATGAGTTAAAGGTAGCCATGGAGCGAATTGAGAGATTCATCACCAAATTACGCAGGGAAAAGAGATAAGCCATGGTACATATCGTATTACATGAACCTGAGATTCCGGCAAACACGGGAAACATTGGAAGAACCTGCGTGGCTACGGGCAGTGTGTTACATCTGATCGAACCGCTGGGCTTTCAGATTAATGATAAAATGTTGAAAAGATCCGGGCTGGACTACTGGGACAAACTGGAAGTTCATCGCTATGTGAATTTTGAGGAATTTCTGGAAAAGAATCCCGGAGCTAAGATATACATGGCCACCACCAAGTCAAAACAGACATACACAGATGTCAGTTACGAGGACGGGTGCTACATCATGTTCGGCAAAGAGAGTGCCGGTATCCCGGAAGAAATATTAATGCAGTATAAGGAGACCTGTGTCCGGATTCCCATGCTTGACCAGATCCGGTCCCTTAACCTGGGCAATTCCGTAGCCATCGTATGCTACGAAGCCCTGCGTCAGCAAGGGTTCAAAGAACTCCAGCTCCAGGGACAGCTGCATCGGCACCAGTGGTGAATTACAGATAAAACAAGATTAAAGCGGTCACTTATAGACTTGTGACCGCTTTTTATTATTTAAAGGTGACGATGGTGACGCCGGCGTCCCCTTCGCCAAATTCGGCTAATTTATAGGATTTGACGAATTTCAGCCTTCTTAGGTATTCATGGATTCCTTTTCGCAAAGCCCCGGTTCCTTTACCGTGAACTATGCGGACAGACGTTAGACCTGCAATCATGGCATCATCCAGATATTTCTCCAGACGATTGATGGCCTCATCCACCGTATTCCCAAGGAGATTGATCTCTGGCTGAATAGTTAAGGCTTTATTGATACTATACCGGTCTCCTGAGGAGTCCGGTTTTTTTGATTCATTTTCTTTCTGGCGTAGTTCCAGGTTCTTATAATTGACAGTAGATGTCAGAAATCCCATCTGTATCACCAGATCTCCGCTTTTGTTGGCGGCCTCCTTGACGGTCCCCTCCAGGTTCAGGCTGGTGACAAAGACAGTGTCTCCCACCTTGAAATCCTCCGGATCGTGGATGACGGAGGCTTGTTTCTGCTTGTAACTAAGCTGTTTTTCCAGTTTGTTCATCCGATTGCGGAGGTTGGAACGCTGGGCTTCCATCTTGCGGGTATTGTTCTGGCCTGGATGCTGGGCCCAGGCATTATATTTGCGGATGGATTCATCGGCCATCTCCTTGGCATCGGAGACGATCTTTAAGGCTTCTTCCCGGGCATCCCGGAGCATCTGAGCCCTCTTCTCTTTCATATCATCCTTCCGCTCCTTAAGCTGGAGTTTCAGATCTTCAATCTCCTGGCGGGCCTTCCGGAGCTCGCTCTGCTCTTCCTCAATCTCCGCCTTGCTCTTTTCCAGCTCGGAAAGCATAGTTTC